>JALZEO010000088.1 GCA_030862025.1 Actinomycetota bacterium
AGGCCGGTTCACGAGGACAGCCAAAAGACGGACGCAAGCGGTCGCACCATAAACCTCGATCGGCGCACGGCCGCGTCTCTACGCGTCACCCGCGTGACTCAAGCGCAGGAGCGCCTTGCTGCGGGTCCTGCATGGTCGGATCATGGTCTGGCATTCACATGGGAGGATGGGCGGGGCTTGCACCCGGACTGGGTATCTCACGAGTTCGCTCGCCTAGTCGAAAAAGCCGGCCTGCCTCGCATCCGTCTCCACGACGTACGCCACACGCACGCGACGCTCATGCTCAAGGCTGGCGTGCATCCGAAGATCGTCAGTGAGCGGCTTGGTCACTCCTCGGTTGCCTTCACGCTCGACACCTACTCCCACGTACTCCCCGGCATGCAGGCAGAGGCTGCCGAGATGTTCGCAGACCTGGTCGTCGGCGACATGAACAGCTCCTGACTGCGTGGGACGTGATCAGGCTGTGATCAGCCTCGACCGTTTGACACCTTCACCAGCGCCCCGAACGACAAAAACCCCAGGTCGTGGGGCCTTTCGGGTGGAGCTGGAGAGGGGACTTGAACCCCTGACCTGCCGCTTACGAGGCGGCTGCTCTGCCGACTGAGCTACTCCAGCAAGGCGAGGCAAGACATGAGCAGGGCCCGAGGGAGGATACCCACGGCGGAAGGGCCCGCCAACGCCTCCTCTTCAGCCCCTCGACTGTTCCAGCGACGCCGCCAGCCGCAGCAGGAGCCGTTCGAGGTGGAGCTCCGGCTGGCCGTTGCGCTCGAACGCGTCAGCGCACTCGGCGACCGCCGCGAGTCCCGCCAGGGCCACCAGCGGCGGTATCCGGGCGACGTCGCGGCGCAGTTGGGCGGCGTGGTCGGCGTTGACAACCTGGGTGGCGCCGGCGCCGGTCGCGATGGCGAGCAGGTCTCGGAGATAGGAACCCAAGTCGTCGAGCACGATCTGAAGCGCCCGCTGACGCTCATCCCGTTCAAAGCGTTCGAACCGCTTCTGCAGCCGCCCCTTCACCCCTGGTGGCCACGCTCCTCCGAAACACTCCTCGAGTCGCGCAAGCTCGGCGGCGTTTACGGCAGCCCGCGCCTTCCTGCGGCCACGGGCCCACGTGTCGAGCGACTTCGCAATCGGCACGACCGCAGCCGCCCCATCCTCGAGCAGTCGCCCCACGATTGCCAGATGCTCGTGGCGAACATCGGCCACCTCGGGGTCGGCGAGGTCGGCGACACGCTGCGGCGAGCCCATCGCGGCCCGCACCAGCGCAGCCCGGCGCTCCTCTGCCACTCCGAGCCGAGCCGCGTACTCGTCCAGGGCGTCCACCCCCCAAGGCACGAAGTAGACCCGCCGGCAGCGCGACACCACCGTATCGAGCAAAGACTCCTCGTCCTCCGCCTCGAGGATCCATACCACCGGCGCAGGCGGCTCTTCGAGCACCTTGAGGAAGGCGTTCTGGGCCCCCTCGTTCATCCGGTCGGCGGCCACGACCCGCAGCACCTTCCGACGGCCCTCCACCAGCGTGAGGCTCGCCGCTGGAATCCACTCCTCCCGAACGCCATCAACCAGATGGGAGGCACCTTCCGGCTCGAACTCCCACAGTGCGGGATGGGTACCGGCCTTGATGCGTCGACAGGTCGAGCACACGCCGCAGGCGCCCCCATCCGGACGGTCCGGGCAGTTGAGCTCGGCCGCGAGTGCACGGACGGCCTCGCGCTGGCCAACCCCCGGCGGGCCCACGAACAGCCAGGCGTGGGAGATCTCGTCACGGGCGACGCTGGCACGAAGGATCGCGGCGGCAGCAGGTTGGCTGTGGAGCGCATCCCAAGTCACTGGTCGATGTAACCGGTCTCGGCCGTGCGTATGTCGGCGGTGGGCTCCGAACGCCGGCTCGGCGCGGCCTCAGCGGCGTCAACCCCCAGCGCGACCTCAGCGCCGTCGCCCGCCTCCTCGTCGTGCGTCTCACCGCCGGCCGGTTCGTCGTCATGGGGCGAGGAGTCGAGCAGCCTCAGGATCGCATCTCGGATCTCGGCATGAACCTCCTCAGGCGATGTCGAGGCGTCGACCACGAGGAAACGGTCCGGGTCGGCGCCGGCGAGCCGTCGATAGGCCTGGTTCACGGCCCGGTGGAACGGCAACCCCTCGCCCTCGAGACGGTCGGGGCTGGCACCCGCTCGCGAGAGACCCTCGGTGGCCTCGACGTCGAGCAGGACGACCGTGTCCGGTTGGAGGTCCCCGGTCCCCCAGCGGTTGATCTCCTGGACCGGCTGCTCGCCAAGGCCCCTACCAATCCCCTGATAGACGATCGACGAGTCGACATAGCGGTCACAGAGCACGACCGCCCCCCGTTCGAGCGCCGGCCGGATCACCTCCTCGGCGTGCTGCGCGCGCGCGGCTGCATACAGCAGCGCCTCCGATCGCTCGGTGATGTGTCGGGCGGGATCCAGCAGCAGTTCGCGGACCGCCTCCCCGAGGTCCGTCCCCCCGGGCTCCCGGGTGACAACAACTTCGAAGCCCTCGCGCTCGATCGCGGCCCGCAGCAGCCGCAGCTGCGTCGTCTTGCCGGCCCCCTCCCCGCCCTCGAAGACGACGAACCATCCCGATGGTGTGGCGCGGGGTCTCTCATCAGAGGCGACCTGATCGTCCTCGCCGACCTCGAGCTCCCGATCGCCCTTCACCCGGCGGAGTTGACTAGCGGACAGCGCCGCCCCGACCACGGCGATGAGCCCACCCAGGGCCATGGTGATGCGAACACCCCCGATGCGATAGCCCGGTCCAGTCTCGGTCCCGAGCACCCCAACCACCGCGGGGGCGAGCACAAGACTCGCGAACAGCGACACGCGTACCCCGGTGTTGAAGGCGGCGAAAGCCCGCCCGCGCACCTCGTCGCCCGTGCTCTCCTGGAGCATCGTATAGCCGCTCACAAAGGCGAGGCCGGCCCCCAGGCCCATGATGCTGGCAGCCGCCGCTGCGCTCCACAGGTCGGGCATGAAGGCCGCAACCATGACGAACAGGCCGCCGATGCCGATGCCTGGTCCGAACACGCGATCCTTGCCAAACCGACCCTCCGCCCACACCGCAGCGAACAGCCCCACGAGCATGCCGGCACCGGTGGCAGCGACGAGCAAGCCGAAGC
>JALZEO010000119.1 GCA_030862025.1 Actinomycetota bacterium
ACGTCCCAGTGCAGTCCCACGGAAAGGGCTGGATACTCCCGGCTGAGCGATACGGCCTCGTTCACCGCGCGTCCCGTAACCATCAAGCTTGCGCTCGTCACGATACCGTCCGTATGGGCCTCGATGATCCCACGGTTGACTCCTCGAGAGGCCCCGAAGTCGTCGGAGTTGACGATCAGGTATTTCTCCATCGCACTCCCCTGTCTCGGCCGTCCCGCCACGGTCTCAGGTCAGCCCGATGTCGTCGAGCAGACGGGCCGCCACTTTGGGTCCATCGAAGTACTCTTCGGCTAACTCGCGAGCCGCCTTGCAGTGCCTTGAGTAGTCGTTATTGATGCATTCCACGGCCTGCAACGCTTCATCGCTGTTCGTGAACGGGAACAGGCCTTCCCCCGTGGGGATGATGTGGCTGAAGCCGGTCTCCTGCGCGATTACCGGCTTGCCGGACGCCAGGTAACACGCATCTCGTTCGCTGAACCATCCGCTGCGCAGACGGACGTTCTGGTCCTTCGCGACGGTCAACTCCCCACGAGAGCCGCGGATGTATTCCGGGTAGGCGCCAAAGACGTCCAGGGAGAACTGCAGAGGTGACCGCACCTCCCAGCCCTTGGAGCGCATGAACTGCACATCCTCCGGGTCCTCGGCGTGGAGCGCCAGCTCGAAACGCTGCGGACTCCGCGCCGGGAGGTCGGCGATCCGCTGCCACTCCAGGTGTTTGCTCCACGCGTAGATTTCCCCCTGATAGGACACGTCGTTGCCGTCCTGGCGGTAGTTGCCGATCGTCGTGAAGCGCTCCGCCTGCGGCGTGTAAGCCGCCGGCCAGAGCTCCAGATCGATCGGCTGCCGCGTCCTGAGAAAGCTGATCCCCAGCAGGGGCACCCCGCAATCGGGCGCTCCGTAGTTCTCCCCGTAGGTGGCGAACACGTTGTGGTCGGCGAGGACCCAGGCGTCCGTCGGATCGCCGCTGGCCAGTCGCAGCTCGACCGTAACCGGATCGGTCTCGACGTAGACGCGCACGTCGGCGGCCGCGTGCTCATCGCGCAGGGCCGTGCAGCCGCCGATGTTCAGCACAGCGTCGCTGGTGGCGTACAAGGATTTCAGCTGCATGTCGCTCAGCCCCCAGCACCCATCCTTGCGGCCGGGAAAGCGGAAGGCCCAGCGATCGGACATGCGAATACGTTGCATGCAACGGGCAATGTGAGCGACTGCGTAGGAGCAATCGTCGGTCACCAGATTCGTGACGGGATCGTAGAGCCAGACGGTGTCGTCTTCGACGTAGTAGACGTCGTGGCCTAACGCCCGAAGGGCCCGTATCCAGTTCAGGTAGAGCCAGGCCTGCCCTCCGAAAGGACAGCGTCCCATCATCCCCAGCACGACGAGACGCAAGGGACGCGTCACGCCGGCCTCCGAGTGGGACTTTCGCCCCTATTTCCCCTCTCATGGCTGCTCGTTTTGGTAGACAGACGGATGTGGCGGCAACCATTGCAATGCGCTCCAACACTCTCGACTATCCCGAGGGTGGCGGCCACTTCTGGGTCTACTTGAACTGGGCCCTGGGGTTGCGTTCGCTCGGTTGTCACGTGGTCTGGCTCGAACTCGCCTATCCGAGCGACTCGACGGAAGAGATCGAGCACAGGATCCACTCGCTGCGCGCCCGGCTCTCTGCCTACGGGCTGGACGCCAACCTGGCGGTGCAGCGAGCTGCTGGGCGTGGGAGCCCGGAGGTTTGGCTCGTGCCCCCGTCGTCGGATCAGATCGACCTGTTGCTTGACATCGGCTACACCTCCCCGGGCGAACTCGAGGGCCTGCGGCGGGGACTGCGCCTGGCCCGCACCGCGCTCGTCGACATCGATCCTGGCCTGCTGCAGGTCTGGATGAGCCGGGGCGAACTCGTCGTCGCACCGCACGATGTCAACTTTTCCATCGGGGAGACCGTCGGCACTCCTTACGCGGCCTTCCCCGACTGCGGCTGGACATGGCACTACACGCCCCCTCCCATCATCCTCGACCACTGGCCCATCGCACCCGTGGGGCGCGACGCCGCCTACACCACCGTCTGCCACTGGTGGGACGAGTGGTTGGTCGTGGACGGGATAGCCTTCGACAACAGCAAGCGGGTGAGCTTCGACGACTATCTCGACCTGCCCTCGCAGACGGCTGCGCGTTTCGAGCTGGCGGTCGACCTCGCCGACGACGAGGTGGATGAGCGCAGAATGCTGGAGCAACGGGGCTGGAGGGTGCGCCAGGGGTGGCAGGTGGCGGCGACTCCGGACAGCTACCGGGCCTACATCCAGGCGTCGCGGGGCGAGTTCAGTTGCGCGAAACCCTCCTGCATGTTGCTCCGCAACGCGTGGATCAGCGATCGCACCCTCTGCTACCTGGCGAGTGGGAAGCCGGCGATCGTGCAGCACACCGGGCCCAGTTGGATCCTGCCGGACGCGGCGGGCCTCTTCCGGTTCCGAAGCCCTCGAGGAGCGGTGCAGGCGTTCGAGGCCGTGGAGGCCGACTACGACCATCACGCGCGGCTGGCGCGTCAACTCGCCGAGGAGCATTTCGACGCGCGCAAGGTCGTAGCGAAGGTTCTCGAACGGGCCCTGCCCTGACCGTACCCTTACGAGGCATACCCCCGCGCCCCCGGGCATCATGCGTCCTGCTCGTCGACCGGGAAGAGCTCGAGGTCCCCACCCTCGACCCGGAATACCTCCGCGTAGTCACCGCCGGGCCAGCTGTGCATCTCACCCCGGTAACGGGCCAGGCCGACGGCGGCGGCGTCGAAACGCATCAGCTCGCATTGACTGCGGTGGGCTCGAATGGCAGCGAGCTTCGTGTCCACTACTGCGGTGATGTCGACGATCTGGTCGAAACGGCGTAGCGGGGTCCAGATCTCGAAGAAGAAGCACGTTGGTCGACTGCCGTCGAGCCTACGACAGGCTCGTCTGACGAGGCGCGCCGCAGCCTGGTGATCCGGGCTGTCCTCGTGCGGGTGGGGGGTGTAGACGACCATCGGAGTCCAGCTAGCCATGACCTCGGCCAAGCGGTCCACGAGCGCCTGCGTGGCCCGCAGCATCCCGTCGGGCTCGCGCCAGAACTCGATCTGGGAGACCCCCAGGATGTCGGCGGCCGCGGTGGCCTCGTGCTCGCGCCTGCGAGCCAATTCCTCGGGCGCTTCCCACCCTCCCCATTCTCCGGAGGTGAGCCAGATCACGCGCACGTCGTCGTCCGCCAGAATGTGCCGGCGGAGGGTGCCGCCGCATCCGATCGACTCGTCGTCCGGGTGCGGGCTGACCACGAGGACCCTCCTCACGGCACCTTCTCCTCCTCATGGGCGTCCTCGCGCACGGCAGACACGAGCGTGGCGGTTCGTCCTCTTCCGGCGAGGATGTCGTGGTACATCGACTCGAGGCGCCGAACGGCCACCCGGGTGTCCGCCTCGCGTAGGACGTAGTGGCGCGCCCGCTGCCCCATCCTGCCCCGCTCCTCGTCGTCCTCGAACAAAGAGCGCAGGCACTCTTCGAGGGAAGCCACGTCCCCGGGTACCACGAGGTTTCCATTTTCGCCGTGGCGGACCACCTCGGCTGCTCCGCTGCCCTCGCAGGCGATGACCGGCAGCCCGGAGGCCATCGCCTCCAGGTACACCAGCCCTGGTCCCCCCTCATAGAGCGAGGGAGCGGCGAAAACGTCGGCCCGTGCGAACTCTCCGGGAAGGCTGGCCGGGGGGAGAGGACCAGTCACTTCCAGGAGGTGTGGTAAGCCCGCTGCCTCCGCCCGGTCTCGCAGCGACTCGAGGAATGGAGCCTCGACCCGTCCGACGAGCCGGAGCCGCAGTTCGGGTAGCCGCCGGGCGAGGCCGATGGCGGCTGCCAGGAGCACTTCGACGCCCTTACTGGGCGAGACCCTCCCGACGAACAGTATGGTCGGCCGATCGTCCCGCTCAGCGGGACGGGGGACGAACGATGCGGTGTCCACACCCATGTGCAGCACGGGAACCATGGGTTCCAAGCCATAGTGCTCAGTGCACCAGCGCGCACTGCATCGGCTCGAGGAGTACACGGCGTCCGCCAGGCGCAGGCAGGTGGCCTCCATGAACGTGCCGACGCGGTACAGCTCCGAGTGCCGTTCGGGCAGACCCAGGGCGTGGGCCAGCATGACGAGGGGTCCGTGCAGTTGGACCACGGTGGTGATCGTGCTCCGGGGAGTCTGGTTGAGCAGGTAGACGAACCCCTCCGCACCGAATTCCGGGAATTCGATGAGGTCGAGGGCGTGTCGCCGGCGCATCACGTCCAATTCGGCCGCCACCTGGTGGCTGTAGGCGAGCCAGCGCGCGATCTCGGTCTCGGTGCGGAGGACGGGGCACGTACCGGGTATGCGCGTCACCGCTACGGGCCCGTCGTGATAGTCGTGGCGTTCGTGGTCGATGCTGTGGGACAGCACGACCACCTCGTGGCCCAGCGCCGCGAGGCCGTGCGCCTTCAGGTACGTCTGCGAGGCGATTCCCCCGTTTGCGGTCTCGGGGGGGTACTCCTGTGAGACGAGGGCGATCCTCATCTGGCCCCCTTCTCTCGGCCTTGGACCAACGGCAGACCCATGAGAAGGCAGGCACGTCGGAGTTGACGGTCATGGCCCGCGAGCTTCTGCACGGTTCCTTCGGCTCGGAGCCAATCGGGCGCCCGGGTCCGTAGCTCCATCGCCTCGAGCTCTCGGAAGATGGCGCCCGCCAGTGCCGCCGCCGTCAGCTGCTTGCGGCTCACCTCCGTCCAGCTCTCGCGTATCCGCTCGGAGTACAGTCCTACGGACTGTGGCTGCAGGTCGGCAGCAGGAGGCCCCCAGCCCGCCATCTCCCAGTCGAGCACGAGGAGGGGGAATCTCGGATCCTCGGGGCGGACGTAGGCGTTGTTCGCTCCGACCCGGCCGTGCACGAGTGCGAGCGGCAGGCCGTCAGTGCAGCGCTCGAAGCGCTCCCAGTGCCACTCCAGCATGTCGCAGCGATCGCTGACGGCCCGGAGGACCACCCGGTTCATTTGCGGCAGGTCCGGCGTGTTGAAACCGCTGCGAAGTCGCTGGCGAGTGAGACGCAGCTGATCCAGGTAGTGCCTCGGGCTGCGGTCCGGAAGCAGGCCGCGCAGGTCGAGTTGCGCGCTGCGGGTGTGCAGGAGCGCGAACCAGTCCATGGCGACGGCGCGGTGAACGGCGGAGCGGGGATCGAAGGGCTGGCCCACGGGCTCCTCAACAAACAGCCAGCGCTCACCGTCGTCGTCCGCGGTCACTCCGAGCAGGTGCGCGGAGGGTATGCCCAAGCAGGGCAGGACCTCCTCGTGCACCAGCCGCTCGACTCGGAGGCCTTCCTCGCGGGAGCGCTGTGCGATCACGGGCGTGTCAGAGAGGTCCAGCCCGTGCAGCCGGAAGGCCTTGGGGTACCCGTTCGCACCGTCGGGCAGCGGCTCGATCAAGGTGGGGACCCCCCCACCCGCGTCCAGGCGCAGCCACGCCTGGAACGCGGGGTGCTCCAAGACGGCGGGTGGGACCAGGTCGAGCTTGTCGGGTGGGTGCGCGCCGGCGGAAAAGGAGGGTAGGCGAGCGGTGTCCTCCCCGGCCGCCGGAGTGGTGGCACCTTCCTCCAGGGTCTCGCTGCCGCCGGCTGTCGCCAGGGCGGGAGTGGCCGGGTCGGGCGGGTCTGCGGCGGCTCTGATCGCCCCGGTTGCCGAGACGATCCGCCCCTCCTCCAGCACCATGCGCGCGTCGCAGTTCTCGAGCGTGCTGAGCCGGTGCGCGATCATGAGTACGATGCGGCCGGTCATGAGGCGCTCCATCGCCTCGATAATGAGCGCTTCAGTGCGCAGATCGACCGAACTCGTGGGCTCGTCGAGGATGAGTATCGGCGCGTCCTTGAGGAAGGCCCGTGCGAGCGAGATGCGTTGGCGCTCGCCACCCGAAAGGCGCATGCCCCGCTCGCCGACCTCGGTGTCGTACCCCTCGGGGAGAGCGGCGATGAAGTCATGCGCGTTCGCTGCCTTCGCAGCGGCGGCGATTTCCTCGAAGGACGCGTCGGGTCGGGCGTAGGCGATGTTCTCGGCGACGGTGGTCGAGAACAGGACGGGTTCTTGAAGCACGATGCCGAACTGGTTGCGCAGGTCGGCCAGTCGGTAGTCACGCAGGTCGACGTCGTCGAGCAGGATGTTGCCCGCCATGGGGTCGTAGAAGCGGCTGGCCAGGTTTACCAGGGTGGTCTTGCCGGCGCCGGTACGGCCGGCGATTCCGAGCTTGGTACCCGGCTCGATCTCGAACGAGATGCCGTGGAGGACCTGATGCTCTCCATCGTAGGAGAAGGACACGTCACGGAACTCCAGCCTCCCCTCGGCGCGTCGCAGGGGACGCGCGTCGGGGCGGTCGGGTACGTCAGGTTCGGCATCGAGCAGTTCGAAGGCCCGCTCGGCGCTCGCGAGCGACGACTGCAGCCCCCCG
>JALZEO010000182.1 GCA_030862025.1 Actinomycetota bacterium
GGACAGCAGGGCGACATCGTCCCGGTCGAGATCACGGTGTTCGAAGACCGCTCGTTCACGTTCGTCACCAAGACCCCACCCGCGGCCCAGTTGCTGAAGAAAGCGGCCGGGATCGAGAAGGGCTCCCCGACGCCTCATATGCAGCGGGTGGGAACCGTGAGCCGCGACCAGGTCCGGGAGATCGCGGAACGGAAGCTGGAGGACTTGAACGCGTCCGACCTCGTGAGCGCGATGCGTATCATCGAAGGTACGGCTCGCTCCATGGGGATCGCGGTCGCGGGAGGGACGTCGAGCAAGGAAACGTAGGGTCGAGGCGGCGGTTCGAGTGGATGGCAGCGCCGCTCGACGCGAAGGGGGAATCGTGGCGAGGCGAAGCAGGAAATACCGGGAAGCGCTCGAGAAGGTCGACCGTAGCCGGGCATATGGGCCTCGGGAGGCCCTGCAACTCGCGAAGGACACGGCGACGGTGAGTTTCGACCCGACCGTGGATGTTTCGCTGCGACTCGGCATCGACCCACGCCGGGCCGATCAGATGATTCGCGGAGCGGTGGTGCTGCCTCGGGGTACGGGCAGAACCGCGCGTGTCGCGGTCATCTCGGCGGGTGAGGCGGCGATGGCCGCCGAGGAGGCTGGCGCAGACGTCATCGGCGGCGACGACCTCATCGAACGGCTCGGACGCGGGGAGCTCATCGACGACCTTGACACGATCATCGCGACGCCCGACCAAATGGGGAAGCTCGGGCGCCTCGGTCGCCTGCTCGGCCCCCGAGGGCTCATGCCGAACCCGAAGTCCGGCACGGTCAGAACCGATGTTGCCCGCGCGGTGCGGGAGGTGAAGGCTGGGAAAGTCGAATATCGTTCCGATCGCCAGGGCAATGTGCACAGCATCCTTGGGAAGGTTTCGTTCCCCCTGCCTGACCTCCTGGAGAACTTCCAGACGCTCCTGGACGAGATCGTCCGTCAACGACCCGCGTCCGCCAAGGGCCGCTACCTGCGCAACATCACCGTCTCCACCTCTATGGGTCCCGGTATCCGAATTGACCCCACGCGAACGCGGGAGGTCGCGGAGCAGGTAGGGGTATAGGAGGGCAGTCCAGGGAGCGCCTGACGGGGACTATCCCGTTTGCACCCGGACCGACATGGCCCTTGTCCTCGGTTCCCGCTACCATCGCAGCCCGCATGGTCGTGCGAACGTCAGGGCCTGCATCAGCGAAGCAGCCGTCGGCTCGGTGCCGGGCACAAGCACAGTCAAGGTGGTGGCCGCAGGTCGTCCTCAAACCAGACGGGTGAGGGGACGACACCGTTTCCGGAAGGGCGCCGCCCGAGACGAGTCTGGGCGATCGCCGTCTTTGGGCTTCGGTCTACTGCGGCACGAGAGCAGGCGTCCCGTGCGAAGGAGGTCATCGTGGCGAGGCCCGAGAAGGTCGCGGTCGTCGAGAAGGTTCGTGATGACCTGTCACACAATCCCGCAACCCTGTTCACCGATTACCGTGGGCTCACCGTCGCAGGACTCGCCGACCTGCGCCGTCAGCTGCGCGAGGCAGGAGCACGCT
Source organism: Actinomycetota bacterium (assembly GCA_030862025.1). Taxonomy (GTDB): domain Bacteria; phylum Actinomycetota; class Nitriliruptoria; order Nitriliruptorales; family JAHWKO01; genus JALYGD01. Next base: position 1,554 of record JALZEO010000182.1, read on the forward strand.
ACATCGTCGTGAAGAACACGCTTGCCCGCATCGCCGCGCGGGAGGCGGGCTACGAGGGCCTTGACGACCTCCTGACGGGACCCACCGCGCTCGCCGTCTGCGAGCAGGACCCGGTCGCCCCGGCCAAGGCCATGCGACGCTTCGCTCGAGAGCATCCGGAGCTCGTCCTCAAGGGCGGGATCCTCGAAGGTCGCATCGTCGACGCCGCAACCGCGCAACGGCTCGCAGATCTCGAGTCCCGCGAGGAGCTCCTGGGTCGGCTCGCAGGGCTCATGTACCTGGTGCTGGCCCAGCCCGCGAACCTTCTCCAGGCGCCACTCACCCAGCTTGCCCGCCTCATGTCGGCGCTCGAGGACAAGGGTGCGTCGGACGGCGCAGCCGAGGCCGATACCACTCCCGGGGAGGGCCGCAGCGGAAACGAGGACACGTCCCAGACCGCCTAGCCGCCTTCAAGCAGTGAAGTGACGATCCGGCCCGCGCTGGAACTGCGAGTGCAACGACAAGACGAGAGATACCGAGACCCGGAGATCGAGGCTGCGTGGCTCCAGGCCGCGCCAACGCAAGGAGGACCAGATGGCGAAGCTCTCGCCGGACGAGCTCATCGAGCAGTTCAAGGAACTGACGCTGCTTGAACTCAGTGAGCTCGTGAAGAAGTTCGAGGAGACGTTCGAGGTCACCGCCGCAGCTCCGGTGGCGATGGCCCCAGCCGCTGCAGCTTCGGGGGAGGCGGCACCGGAGGTCGAGGAGAAGACTGCGTTCGACGTCGTTCTTACTGGCGCCGGTGATAAGAAGATCCAGGTCATCAAGGAGGTTCGGGCACTCACCAACCTCGGGCTGAAGGAGGCCAAGGAACTCGTCGAGGCGGCTCCTCGCCCGGTGTTCGAAGGGGTCTCGCGGGAACAGGCCGATGATGCCAAGGAGAAGCTCGAGGCGGCAGGCGCAAGTGTCGAAGTGAAGTAGCAACGCGAGCGTCTTCGGTGGAGTCCCATTGACGCTCGGTACGGGTTGCCGTATCCTGTTGCTTGGCCTTCGTCCGCCCAGCGCCTGTATCAAGTCTTGTATGAAGTTCTTATCAAAGTCGCGTCTGATCACGAGTTGTCGCGTTTGCGCCTACACGTGCTCCAGTTGATCGCCGTCGCACGTGCGACGGGGGAGAGCGCGCCCTGATGGAGACGATGTCGACCGTCCGCGCCCCGATCCTGGGTTCGTGGACCGGTTCAAGCTGCCTACCGGCGGAGTGCCGGTTCACACCCGCTTTGACGGCCAAGCTCCGAGCTTCGTCGCCTCTCGGGACCGGGTAAGCGCCGCCGTCGGCGCCCACCGACCCGGATCGCGCCGGCGGAGCTTGCTTCTCACGGCGGCTAACTCTTCGCCGCGTTCCCCACTCCCGCTGCCTCTATCGACGCACCGACCGCCCAGGGAGGAAGCCGTTGCCTGCTGTTTCCATTGACGAACGGATCAGCTTCTCCGTGCTCGGGGAGTCGCTGCCACTCGATGAGCTCGACCTTCTCGCCATCCAACTGGATTCATTCCGGTGGCTGCTCGAGGAGGGCCTACGGGAAATCTTCGACGAGATCTCGCCCATCGAAGACAGTCAGGCGAAGATGGGCCTCTCCTTCTCCGACCACCGCTTCGAGGCTCCCAAGTACTCCGAGGCGGAGTGCAAGGAGAAGGACATCACCTACGCCGCCCCCCTCTTCGTCACGGCGGAGTTCACGAACCTCGAAACCGGCGAGATCAAGGCCCAGACGGTCTTCATGGGCGACTTCCCAATCATGACCGAGAAGGGGACCTTCGTCATCAACGGTACCGAGCGGGTCGTCGTCTCCCAGCTCGTACGCTCCCCTGGCGTCTACTTCGACACCTCAATCGACAAGACGACGGGACGAGACGTCTTCGGCTGCAAGATCATCCCAGCGCGAGGAGCCTGGCTCGAGTTCGAAGTCGACAAGCGCGACCTCGTGGGGGTGCGGGTCGACCGCAAGCGCAAGCAGCACATCACGGTCTTCCACCGGGCCTTGAAGGCGATCCAACGCAATCCGGAGAGCGGAGACTACGAGCTTGCGCCGCGCGACGTACTCGAGAAGGAAGTGGGGGACGAGGAGATCCTCGAGTTCTTCGCCGGAGCGGAGTCCATCGCGCTCACTCTGCAGAAGGATCGCACGCTTCCCACCCCAGCGGAGGCGCTCGAGGAGATCTACAAGAAGCTGCGTCCCGGCGAGCCGCCAAGCCCCGAGCAGGCCGGCAACCTGCTGGTCAACATGTTCTTCAACCCCAAGCGCTACGACCTGGCACGGGTCGGCCGCTACAAGGTGAACAAGAAGCTCGGCGACGAGTTCGCGGCGATCGGAGTCCAGCCGCCAACGAGCCACGTGCTCACGAAAGAGGACGTGCTCGCGACGATGTCCTACCTCGTCAAGCTGCATGCTCGGACCGAGGGCTACGACGTCGACGACATCGACCACTTCGGTAACCGCAGGCTGCGGTCCGTCGGTGAGCTCATTCAGAACCAGGTCCGCATCGGCTTGTCGCGGATGGAGCGCGTGGTCCGGGAGCGCATGACGACCCAGGACCTCGAGGCGATCACCCCTCAGACGCTCATCAACATCCGCCCGGTCGTGTCGGCGATTCGAGAGTTCTTCGGGACCTCGCAGTTGTCGCAGTTCATGGACCAGACGAATCCCCTGACCGGGTTGACGCACAAGCGGCGGCTGTCCGCGCTCGGACCGGGGGGGCTGTCGCGAGAGCGGGCCGGGTTCGAGGTGCGCGACGTACACCCGTCGCACTACGGACGGATGTGCCCCATCGAGACCCCCGAGGGCCCCAACATCGGCCTCATGGGCTCGCTTGCAACCTACGCGCGCATCAACGAGTTCGGGTTCATCGAGACGCCGTACCGCAGGGTGGTCGAAGGCCGCGTGACTCGCGAGATCGATTACCTGACCGCAGATCGCGAGGACCGTTACATCATCGCGCAGGCGAATGCACTCATCGACGCCCGCGGCCGTTTCACCGAGGACCATGTGCTGTGCCGGGCAAAGGGCGGCGAGATCGTCTTCGTCGAGCCCGAGCGCGTCGACTACATGGACGTTTCCCCGAAGCAGATCGTGTCGG
>JALZEO010000206.1 GCA_030862025.1 Actinomycetota bacterium
GGGCCGCTCAGATCCCCGGCGTGACCCGCCTGGCGCTGGCAGCCCGCGATGGCGGTTGCCGCTTCCCCGGCTCGACTGCCCCTGCCGCATGGAGTGAGCTGCACCATCTCGTGCCGAGAGAGCAGGGTGGCGATCACCATCCGGAAAATCTCGCCCTGCTGACCCGCCGCTGGCACCGGCTGGTACACCGCCGAGACTGGAAGCTGCACCTCAACGCTGACAGCGGGGAGCTCACCATCACCCGCCACGGCCGCACCTGGCGCTCCCTCCCACGCGGCACTCCGCTCAACCGGCCCCCACCACCACCGGGTGAGCAGGGGAAGCCGCCCGAAGACCGGCAGCAGTAGAACCTAGGGCTCTCATCCCGAGGGTCGCCAAGGTGGATGCAGGTCGATCTGGTCTCGAGCTCGGCGGCTTCCCGCGTGCAGGCGAGCGCCCGCCGTGCGGTGGACCGCAGGGCCTTGATGGTCGCGAAAATTTCCTCCGCACTCTGGCGGGAAGAAGCCCGCAGGGCAGCGCAGGTGTGGAGCAGCGCTCCCAGCGCTAAAGACCGCAGCCACTCGCGCAGGCTGTCGGGAGCGTTGATGACCAATGCGTGCAGGGCCGAGATCGCTCGGGTGCGGTAGTTGACTGCCTGTGCCCGCGCTGCCAGAAGCACTCGGATCGCTTCACGTTCCCCAAGGCAACCTGGCTCACTGACGCCTACTCCCGACAGGGCCTGGCGGGCTGCTCGTACCGCGTCGATGTCATCGGTTTTCCCCCCGGTGTGACGGGCCGGCCGCTGCGCCAGGACTGTGGCGGGTCATACCCGATCAGGGTGGACAGTCTTCTAATCAGCCCAACGCCCGGCGCCCGGGCCGGTGCCGGCAGCAAGAGCGGACAAGACACTCCAAGGGCACCAACAGGGGCCGACCAGGTTCCCGGATACCCTCTCGCCACCGTCACCAGCCTGGGGCTCCACCTCCCGGATACGGTGGAAGAGAGACTCACAGCCAGGTGCTGCGTCGCATAGACCCCTGTGCCATCACTGCGGCGTGGTCGACGAGCTCGGGTTCGCGCCGCATCATCACGAGCAGGACCAAGAGAACGAACTCGAATCAGCGAGGTGGGCACTTTGGGGGCACCAGCGGGGGCTTTGAGATGGCCAGTGACAGGTTCCAGCTCGAATCCTCCATCATCCTCCCCGACATCGGAGTAACACGCGTCGAGGCCGGCTCGCTAGCTCATCCGGCCTCGCTGGAAGTAGCAAGGTCAGGAGTGCGACCGCGACGCGAAGTCAGCCGCCGGAGAGGTCGAGGAGAGACATGGAACTCGAGGAGCGCTGGAGGATGATCCGCGAGCTCCTGGACATGCACGGGCGCGGGTTCGCACGGGAGCTCGGGATCCGAGTGACGAATAATCCAGCCCGCCTGTTCGGGCTCGTGTGCCTGGGGATCCTGTCGCAACCGGGCGTCGATCCGCGGAAGGCCGCGAGCGCGGCGCGCGCCCTGTTCGAACACGAGTGGAACACGCCTCAGCAGCTGGCTGCGTCCAGCGAGAGACAGCTGGTCGAGGTGCTGGAGGAGGCCGGCTACCCCGGGAACGCTGGGGAGGTGGCGCGGGCGCTCAGCGAAAGCGCTGACATGGTGCTGGAGGACTACGAGGGTGACCTGCGCGGGCTCCGTAGCATGGTGGACGGGGATCGGGAGCGGTTACGAGAGCTGCTGTTACGGCTGCCCGGAATGAGCGATGCCGGGGTTGACGTCTTCCTCCGTGATGTGCAAGCAATCTGGCAGGAGTTGGCCCCCTTCGCGGACCCTGAGGCGCTTGGCGCGGCCAGGAGACTCGAGCTCGCCGGCAGCGCCGAGGAGCTGCTCGAACTGGTCCGGGCCGGCGGAGCCGAAAAGCTCGCGTGGCTCGTAGGTGCCCTCAGGTTGGTGGACCTCGGCGATGAGTACGACGAGGTGCGGCGACGGATGCAGGAAGCGTGAGCAGCTCCGGCCCTGGCGGGGCTACCCGGCACTTGCGAGACCACCCGTACTCCGCCGCAGGAGCCCACACACGTCAGGTATCCGTGGCAGCGAGCAGGTCGAGCGCCTGTTCACGCACCTCGTCGACCTCGATCCGAAGCAGGAACGAGGGGCGGTGGGGACACTCGGCGGCTGTGCAGTCGGTGTCGCAGACGGGGCAGTCGAGCTGCCACGAGATGAGGGGGCGGTGGCGGCGGCGACCGAAGGGCCCCGCGTTGATGAGGTTTCCGCACCAGAACAAGCCCACGGTAGCTGTCCCCACTGCCTCGGCGAGATGGAGGGGACCCGTGTCGTTCGACACCACCACCCGGGAGCGTGACAGAAGCCCGAGCAACCCACTCACCGACAGCCGTCCGCAGGCATCGGTTGCCTCTTCGCGCATGTTGTCGAGGACCTGTGCGGCGCTCTCCCGTTCCGGTTCCGTTCCTGTCACGATCACCCGTGCCCCCGCGGCGACGAGCGCGTCGGCAACCGAGGCGAACCGTTCCGGCGGCCATCGCCGGCGGGTGTCGCTGGCCCCGGGATGGAGGGCGACTACGGGCCCGGGCGCTTCGGGCACGACCTGTCGCGACTCTTCGAGGTCATCGGCGGTGGCAACGAGCTTCGGCTCGAGCTGGACCGGCCGCGCCCCCACGAGCCCAGCCACCTCGAGGCCGCGCGCCACTTCGTTCTGGTAATGGAAGTACGGGATCCAACGGTCGAGAAGGGCCGCGTCGGGTGTCCGAGCGCCGACCGTGTGCCGGGCGCCAAGGCGGAGCAGGAAGGGGTTGGAGTAGCGACCTCCACCCTGCAGTTGGACGGCGAGGTCGTAGCGCTCAGCGGCCTGCCTGGCGAAGAAGGCGTCCAGTGAGCCGCTGGCCAGCTCGGCGGGGCCGGTGACCGCACTCGTGAGGACCGGCACGACTCGATCGACCGGCACCGAACGCCGCGCGAGAAATTCGACGTACCAGGGTGCCCCGAGCAGGACGATCTCCGCCGCCGGGTAGGCGGCTCGCAGCGCCTGGAGGGCGGGCAGGGCGAAGACGAAGTCCCCGAGGCCACGCGAGTGGAGGACTGCGATCCGACGGATCCCGTCAAGCGTCTGCACGTTCCTGTCGGGCGCGGCCCCCAAGGGCGCGGGTGCCGGCAGCGTTGTGAGCTGTGACTCGGCGGGTCCTCCCTTCGTCACGCTGCCTCCGCTGGAGCAGGCATGTGGGCCGCCCCCGTCGCTTGTCCCACGGGAACGCTATCGCGATCAGCTGGGCGGGTGGGGCGTCTTGGTCGTGGTGTCGCCTGGAGGTCTGCGTGAGGACCTGTCGGGTTAGGAGTACCGGCCGTCAACCTCAACGACCTCCCGCGTAGGATGTCTCCACACACGAGAGAGCAGCGCCGGTGGCCACCTACCTCGACGAACTGATTGGAGGCGCACGCGCACGCGTGGTTGCAGCCCGGGCCCGCGAGCCACTCCCGGACCTGCGTTCCCGCGCACTTCGAACTCCACCCCCCCCGTCGTTCCGAGCCGCCCTGTCGGGGCCGGGGGTGGCGGTCATCGGTGAAGTGAAGCGCGCTTCGCCCTCGATGGGTCCGCTCGGGCCCGATCTCGACGCTGCCGCGCTAGCGGTCGCCTACCGGGAGGGTGGTGCCGCGGCGATCTCGGTAGTCACCGAGCCAAGCCAGTTCCGCGGCAGCCTCGCCGACCTCGTCGCAGTCGCGGCCCTCGGGTTCCCGACGCTCTGCAAGGACTTCATCGTCCACCCCTATCAGATATGGCAGGCTCGGGCTGCGGGGGCCGCCGCGGTGCTCCTCATCGTCGCGGCAGTGAGTGACGAGGCGCTGACGGTACTGGTGGATACCTGCGCTGAGGCCGGGTTGGACGCCCTCGTCGAGGTTCACGACGCGGATGAGGCCGACCGGGCCATCGATGCCGGCGCCACCCTCGTCGGCATCAACGCCCGGGACCTGCGTACGTTCGAGGTCGACCGGGAACTGTTCGCGAGGGTCCGGCCCCACCTGCCATTCAACGTTCTTGCCGTGGCGGAGTCGGGTGTACGGGGGCCCGACGATGTCCTGACGGCGGCGCGGTTGGGAGCCGACGCTGTCCTGGTCGGAGAGTCACTCATCACCGCACCCGACCCCCGTGCCTCCGTCGCGCTGCTCGTCTCGGCTGGTGCCACCCCGCTGACGGCATCGGAGTACCGGTGAGCTCCGATCCGACAGTCGCCGTCCCCGATGACTCGGGAGCGAAGCCCGGCTACTTCGGCCGCTTCGGGGGGCGCTTCGTTCCCGAGGCTCTGTTCGGGGCGCTCGAGGAACTCGACGCGGCCTGGGATTCGGCACAGCACGACCCGAGCTTCGAGGCGGAGCTCGACCGGCTCCGCCGCGACTACGGCGGACGGCCCACGCCGCTCTACCTCGCCGAACGTCTGTCCGACGCGGCGGGGGTGGCCGTCCATCTCAAGCGCGAGGACCTCGCTCACACCGGAAGTCACAAGTTGAACAACGTGCTGGGACAGGCGCTGCTCGCCCGTCGGATGGGAAAGCCGCGAGTCATCGCCGAGACCGGCGCGGGTCAGCACGGCGTCGCCACCGCGACCGCCGCTGCGCTCCTCGGCCTCGACTGCGTCATCTACATGGGGGAGGAGGACTGCCGTCGCCAGCGCCTGAACCTCGTGCGCATGCGACTGCTCGGGGCTGAGGTCGTGCCGGTACGAGCTGGGTCCCGGACCCTCAAGGACGCGATCAACGAGGCCATGCGGGATTGGGTCACGAACGTCACCACAACCCACTATCTCATCGGCTCGGTGGTCGGCCCCCACCCCTTCCCCGGAATCGTTCGGGAACTGCAGCGAGTCATCGGCGAAGAGGCGCTGGCCCAGTTTCGAGCGCGCGCCGGGCAGCTACCCGACGCGGTCATTGCCTGTGTGGGTGGAGGGTCCAACGCAATTGGCTCCTTCCACGCCTTCCGGCCTCACGACGAGGTTCTCCTGATCGGAGTCGAAGCAGCTGGGGAAGGCCTCGGCACCCGGCGTTCGGCAGCGACGTTGAACGAGGGCCGCGAGGCCGTGCTCCATGGCGCACGGTCATTGGCGCTCATCGACCCCGACGGGCAGGTACTCCCCGCCCACAGCATCTCCGCCGGACTCGATTACCCCGGCGTGGGACCCGAGCACGCCTGGCTGCACGAGACGCGTCGGGCCACCTATGTCGCAGCCAGTGACAGCGAAGCGTTGGCGGGGTTTCGGCGCCTCTGCGAACTCGAGGGCATCATCCCCGCCCTCGAGCCGGCACACGCGATCGGCTGGCTCCTCTCCCACGGTCACGAGCTGCTCGATCCCGGAGCTGAAGTCGTGCTCACCCTGTCAGGACGAGGTGACAAGGACGTGGACGAGGTTGCCCGCCTGCTCGACCTGGGAAGCGCCGCAGGCCCGGTCGGGTTGGGAGATCTGGGAAGGGCCGCAGGCCCGGGTGGG
>JALZEO010000216.1 GCA_030862025.1 Actinomycetota bacterium
GCCCAAGACCGCGGGCGGGACGAGTAGGGCGGGAGAGCGGTCTTGGCTTGCCCAAGACCGCGGGCGGGACGAGTAGGGCGGGAGAGCGGTCTTGGCTTGCCCAAGACCGCGGGCGGGACGAGTCCGCCGGGAGGGACTCATCAGTGGGCAGGCGCAAGCGCATCGTGCTCCTCGGGGGCGGCCCAGCCGCCTACGAGGCGGCCCTGGTCGCCGCTGATCTGGAGGCGGACGTGACCCTCGTCACCGACGAGGGGGTCGGCGGCAACTGTGTCCTGTGGGACTGCGTGCCCTCCAAGGCGCTCATCGTCTCGGCCGAGGCCATGGGGTGGATGCGCACCGCGAGCGATCTGGGGGTACGCGTACCGGGAGCTGACGAGCTCGACCGCACTTTCGTCGACTACGAGGCGGTCGCCCTTCGGGTCATGCGGCTCGGCCACAATCAGTCGCGCGATATCGAGCGCAGGGTCCTCGGGAGCGGCGCGTGCGTGGTGCGTGGCCACGGTCGCATCTCCGGCCACCACCGCATCAGCGTGGAGGGTGCGGATGGCTCGAGGGAGGAACTCGAGGCCGACGTCTGCCTCCTCGCTACCGGCTCGCGCCCACGGGTGCTGCCGTTCTTCAGGCCCGACAGCGAGCGCGTGCTGACGAGCAGGGACGTCTACTCCCTGCCGGAGGTGCCCGAGAGGCTCATCGTGGTCGGCTCGGGTGCGACCGGTGCCGAGTTCGCGCACGCCTTCGTCCGCTTCGGCTCCGAGGTCGTGCTCGTCTCCTCACGCGAGCTCATCCTGCCGACCGAGGACCCCGACGCGGCCGCGGTGATCGAGCACGTGTTCGAACGGCGTGGCATGGCCATCCTGCGGCAGGCACGCGCGGTCAGCTGCGAGCGGATCGAAGGGGGGGTCGCGGTCGGTCTCAACGACGGCTCGACCGTCGAGGGAACCCACGTTCTCTTCACCGTGGGGCAGGTCCCCGCCTCGGATGGCCTCGGCCTGGAAATCGAAGATGTCGACGTGTCCGCCGGCGGGGCGATCCCCGTCGATGCGGTCTCGCGCACGAACCGGGCCTGGATCTACGCGGCGGGCGACGTGGTGGGTCGTGTCATGCTCGCGAACGTCGCGGCGATGCAGGGCCGGATCGCCATGTGGCACGCCCTCGGCCAGGCGCTGACCCCGATCCGGTGGGACGCGATCAACATGACGATCTTCACGAACCCGGAGGTCGCCACCTGCGGGCTGACCGAGGCCGAGATCCGGCATCAGGGCATACCGCTGCGGACCTCGCGGCTCGATTTCAGCGGCAACTCGCGTGCGAAGATGGCCGAGCGGCAGGACGGGTTCGTGAAGATCCACGCGATGCCCGGCTCGGGTACGGTGCTCGGGGCGGTCGTCGTCAGCCACTCCGCCTCGGACCTCATCCAGCCGCTCGCGGTCGCCGTGCAGAACCGTCTGACGGTCACCCAGCTGGTGCAGACGCTCACCGTCTACCCGTCCATGGCCGGGTCGGTGACGGAGGCCGCCCGCCTGCTCATGGAGGAGACGTAGCACCGGGGCGGAGGCCCCGGTGGTGGAGTGTCAGCCCGCGATCCCGGCTTCGTCGTCGGACACCTCCTCGCCGCTCCCGAGGCCGATACGGGCCAGCACAGCCCCGGAGTCGACCGCGTCGCCCGGTACATACTCCAGGTCCCGCACGACGCCATCAGAGTGGGCGATGACGTGGTTCTCCATCTTCATGGCCTCGAGCACCGCCACGAGATCTCCGGCGGCCACCACATCACCCTCCGACACCGCGTACTTGACGAGCGTGCCCTGCATCGGCGCGAGCACCTCCTCCCCACCGGCGCTCACACGCCGGTGCTCGCTGGACGCCGCTCGCCGACGCGCCCGTTGCGCCGCAGGGCGAGGATCGGCGTCAGTGAGGGCGACCGCACCGAACACCCGCACCTCGAGCCGGCGGCCATCGACCTCGACGGTCAACCGCCGGCTCGGAAGCTCCACCCTCTCGCCCTCGTCGGTCACCCCGTCGGACTTCAGCGACGACAGGTCCCACTCCCGCTCTACGGAGATCGTGGAGTGCTGAGCCGTGACGAACATCTCGTGAGTGAGCGCGAGCCGGTGGAATGGCACGGTGGTCGGAATACCTTCCACGACGAGCTCGTCGAGGGCGCGGAGCATGCGTCGACGGGCGCCGTCGCGGTCCTCTCCCCATACGATCAGCTTGCCGAACATCGAGTCGTAGACGCGGGGGATCTCCGATCCCGTCTCGACGGCAGCGTCGAGACGTACCCAGGGCCCCTGCGGGGCGACCAGACGGCTGATACGCCCCGCACCCGGCGCGAACCCCACGGCCGGGTCCTCCGCGTTGAGCCTGGCCTCGATGGCGTGGCCGCGGAGCTCTACATCCTCCTGGCTGATTCCCATGCCGTCCCCGGCGGCGATGCGCAGCTGCGCGTGGACGAGGTCGACGCCGGTGACAAGCTCCGTCACCGGGTGCTCGACCTGTAGGCGGGTGTTCATCTCGAGGAAGTAGAAGGTTCCATCGCTGTCGAGCAGGAACTCGCAGGTCCCCGCATTGTGGTAGCCGACCTCGTCGGCCACGCGCACGGCGGCAGCGCCCAGGCGGTCGCGCAGCTCTGGACTGATCCCGGGTGCCGGTGCTTCCTCGATGAGCTTCTGATGGCGACGTTGCAGCGAGCAGTCCCGCTCTCCGAGATGGATCACGGTCCCATCGAGATCCCCGAGGATCTGAACCTCGACATGCCTGGGGCGCTCGAGGTAGCGCTCGACGTAGACCTCGCCCCGGCCGAACGCGGCGGCCGCTTCGCGGGTGGCGGACTCGAGAGCCTCCTTCAGCTCCCGCCGGCCGGCCACGACCCGCATGCCCCGGCCGCCACCGCCGAAGGCGGCCTTCAAGGCGATCGGATAGCCGTGCTGCTGCGCAAATGCCGCCGCTTCAGCCGCAGTGGTGACCGGTTCGAGGGTTCCGGGTACGAGGGGGACGTCGGCGGCCACGGCGACCTCGCGGGCCGCGAGCTTGTCGCCCATCCGCCGCATGGCCTCAGCCGGCGGGCCAATGAACACGAACCCGGCGTCGAACACGGCCGCGACGAAGTCCGTGTTCTCGCTCAAGAAGCCGTAGCCGGGGTGGATCGCGTCGACACCCGCCCGGCGGGCTACGTCGAGCACGCGCTCGATATGCAAGTACGAGTCGGCGGGCGGAGCGGGGCCGAGCAGATACGCCTCGTCGGCGGCGCGCACGTGCACGGCATCGCGGTCCGCTTCGCTGTACACGGCGACGCTGCGGATCCCGAGCTCCCTACACGCCCGCAGGACGCGCAGCGCGATCTCTCCGCGGTTTGCCACGAGCACGGCGTCGAACACGGGCCGGTTCCTTGTCGGCGACGGCCACCGCCCGAGAAGGACCGGTGACGCTGGCCTGCGCATCGTAGTTGCAGGCGTTCGCTCGCTGCAGCCATGGTGCAGTAGCCTCCGGCCCGGCCGTGGGAAAAGGAGCGCTGCGGATGCCTAATGCCGCTCGGGGCATCACCCGCCCGCCCAGGCCTGCGGCGCTTCCCGCGCTTGCGCTCGTCGCCGTCGGCGTGCTCGGGCTTGGGGCCTGCACCCGCGTGTCACCCGAGATCACGGACGCCGCCGCGGTCGAGTGTCCGAGTCAGTCGGACTGCTACGACCCGCCCCGCCCCGACGGTCCCGGTGGCACGATCACGGTCGATTCTGGCGAGTTCTTCTTCAGCAATCTGGCGCTCAACGCTGTCGAAGGGCCGGTTCGGGTTACGCTGCGTAACATCGGCGGGGCTGAGCACACCTTCACCGTCGACGAGGCATTCGGGCCGGCAGACGAGGTGGTCGCACTGCCCGCGGAGACGAGAACAGGCACGCTCGAGCTCTTTCAGGGCAGCTACACCTACTACTGCTCGGTTCCTGGTCACCGGCAGCAGGGCATGGAGGGAACGCTCGAGATTCCGGCTGCGGACAGCGCAGATGTCCTGCAACCCGCGACGCCTTCACCACCTCCGCCCGGAGCAGAGGGAGCCGCACCCCTGGGTGCGTCGCCGACGCCCTCTCAGGCGCCTGCCACGGCCGGGCCCGCGTCCCAGCGGACGAAGTAGCTACCGGCACTCCTTGCCGCCACCACCCCTGATCCGCAACCGCGACTAGTAGTTCGTGTACAGGAGATGGTTGTTGGTCGTGTTGGACGACATCACCACGCCCTTCGTGGTGTTGTTGAAGAGGGCAGCGCGCACAGCAGCCGGAGTAGCACCGGGGTTGGACTGCAGGTAGAGGACAGCGACCCCGGCGGTGTGGGGAGTGGCCATGGAGGTGCCACTGATGGTGTTCGTGGCGGTGTCGTTTGAAGACCAGGCCGAGGTGATGCTCACGCCTGGGGCGAACCAGTCGACACAGCTGCCGTAGTTGGACCACGACGCCTTCCTGTCGGTGCGGTCGGTGGCAGCGATCGTCATGGCTGCTGGGACCCTCGCCGGTGAGGAGTTGCAGGCGTTCTGGGCCCAGCCGAGGAGGTTGCCGTTGCCGGCTGCGACGGCGTAGCTGACCCCGTCGGCGATCGAGTTCTTCACCGCCGTGTCGAGAGCGGTACTGCCTCCTCCTCCGAGGCTCATGTTCGCCACGGCCGGGGCGCCCGCTGGGTGGTTGGCGGTCACCCAATCGACGCCCGCGATCACACCCGAAGTCGGACCAGAGCCGAGGCAGTTGAGAACCCGGACGGCGATGAGCGTGACTGACTTCGCGACACCGTAGGTGGCGCCGCCGGTGGTGCCGGCCACGTGTGTGCCGTGGCCGTG
>JALZEO010000222.1 GCA_030862025.1 Actinomycetota bacterium
CGAATGACAGGCCCCGACGCCACAGTCCGACCCCCGCTTACTCCCGTAGCCCCCGGCGACCGCTCAGCAAACGCTTCCGCCAAGGCCTGCGATCTTGGATATCGCCGCGTCCATGATGGCCTCCTCGCTATGCCACTGAGCGCTGACGCCAGCGTTGCAGTGGTGGTGGGCGTTTCGCACCCGGGAGCACCCTTGACCTCCACCCTCGACTTTTCGGGCCGACACCGCGGCGCGCGGGCAGCTGGGGACCATGGCGGCTGGCACGAGTCTCTCCTCCGACAAGCTACGGGCCTCCACGATTGTGGATCTACGCTTCAGACACTCCCTGCGCCCCCGACTCGCTTTGACCCTGCGAATCGGACCAATCGACTGCGTCGAGAACCCGCTCGAATCTGACCCTGGCTCGGGCGTACACCTCTTCGACCAGAGCCTGCGACTCCGCTGCCAGCACGCAGAACGCGGCCTCGTCCTGAGGGACGAGCGTCGAATGCAGGTAGCGGACGGGTCTCCCCTCGCGGGCGAGAGCATCCGCACTCGAGCGCAGCCGCTCCGCCGCCGCCCCGAACTCCGCCTCGGTCACGCCCGGCCAGTAATGCTCGACGAGGAAGGTCGTCAACTCGTGTGCCCCGCTCGTTCATGCTCACGAACGTGAACGAGCGTAGGGGCCGGGCGTCGATGACCGCATCGGGGGAATCCCTATGGTTTGGGCGGCTCGTCCCCTCCCTGGGGTTCTCCTGCCCGGATCCTCCCAGCGAGTGCCGTCCGTGAGGCAACGCCGAGTTTGCGGTAGATGCGCGTCAAGTGCGCCTCGACCGTCTTCTCACTGACAGAGAGACTGCGGGCGACCTCACGATTCGTCTGCCCCCGCGCGACGAGCTCGGCGATCCTGACTTCAGTGGGCGTCAGATCCACCGAAGCCTCTCGGGGGCGCATCGGGATGCGTCCCAGCTCGGCCGTGGTCCGCTCGACCCACAGCCGGGCCTCCATGCCCTTGAAGTCAGCCAGCGCCTGCTTCAACGTAGCCCTTGCCCTGGCTCTCTGCGCGCTGCGTCGCTCCACGATGCCCTTCGCCAGCAGGGTTCGGGCGCGTTCGAAGGGCATATCGATGCGCTCGTGCTCGTCGAGGGCCCGCTCGAAGGCGGCGAGGGCAGCGCCAAGTTCACCCTGGGCCCCCAGTAGCAGTCCGCGGCAGCGCGCCCCGGTCGCAAGCGCCCACGCTCGGTCGAGCTCACGCGCCCGACACTCAAAGGGACCGAGCAGCGCCGCGGCACGATCGAGCTGGCCAAGGGCGATGAGCGCTTCGAGCGCGTCGGGAAGGAAGAACTTGGTCACAGGCTCGCCGATGCCCTGCCGCTCGAGTGTTTGCGTCAGCGGCTGGCACGCCTGCCAGGCGGCCTCGGCATTTCCCAGCGACAGCTCCAGCAGGGCCAGGGAGGCTGCGATCCACAGGCCTGGCACGCGGTTGCCGGAGCGGTGGACGGACGGCGACGCCTCAGCGCAGTAGCGGCGAGTCTCGACTACCGCTCCACGATGGGCGTGGACGTAGGCCTGCTGCGTGAGCACCCACGCATGCATCGACTGGCTTCCGGTGAGGACGGCAAACGATGCCGCCTCCCCAGCCAGGCTTGCAGCTGCCGCAAAGTCTCCGCTGCGCGTCTCCAGCCAGCTCAGCCACAGGAGCACGAAGGCGAGATCACTCTCGTCGCCGGTAGCGCTAGCTGCCGCGGCCAGCGCTTCCAGGCGCTCGCGTGCCTCGGCGTGGCGACCGACGTACAGCAGGAGCAGCGCCGCAAGCGTGCTCGGACGCCTTGTGAGCGGCACGAGCCCTTCGGGGTCCTCGAGTTCCCGCGAGCGTTCGACCTTGTCCCAGTCCACGCCCCGCCCGCTGAGGAAATCCAGCACCGCGCAGCGGGCGAGTGCCTGCGCGACGAGCTGTTCCTCTTCGCTCGCCTGCGCCCGCTCGAGCGCCCGGTAGGCGTGCACAGCACCACTGCGCCAATCCATGAGGTTCGAGTGCACGTAAGCCAGGCCGAGCTCGATCGCGGCCACCTGGGGCACCTCGTCGGCGTAGTCGAGTGCCTCGGTGTAGAGCCGCTCCGCTTCGGCAAAGTTCTCGTCGTGGTAACTGATCTCCGCCAACAGCCGAAGCGCGTCCGCACGCTCGGGTCGTCGCAGCGGCTGGGCAAGTATCTCCTCGACCAGCCGTCGGGCATGGGCGCGGTCGCCGGCGCGTACGTGATGCTCAGCCGCCGCAATGCCGCGCTTTCGCGTCTCGTCGCGCCGTTCGCGTGGAGTCAGATCGCGAGCTCGTTCGAGCAGCTCGGCAGCCGCTTCCCATGCGCCTCGCGAACGGGCCAGGCCAGCGCCCTGTTCTAGGATCCGCGCGACCCTCTCGTCGGCGCCCTTGGTCGCCAGAGCGAGGTGGCGCGCCTGCTCCTCAGGGTCGTGGACCAGCTGGGCCAAGCGCCGGTGCAGCGCCCGCCGCTTGTCGGGCAGGGCCGAGGAGGCGACGGCGGAGGCATACAGCGGGTGGCGGAAGCGGAGCCGCTCGTCAGGCGTCTCGATCAATCCCGCGCGCCAGGCTCGCTCCAACGCCTCGGCAGCACAACCGCCTAGCACGCGCTCCAAGAGATCCCTCGTCGGGGCGGACAAAAGGGCCATCGCGAGCAGAGCCTCGCGCGCGCTCGCCGGCAGCTTTGCGACGCGCGAGGCGACCAGTTCGACTAGCCCGCTGGGGACAGGAAGCGGCTCCCCCGGACCGGGGCGGGCACCGCTGTCCTTCAGCGCTCGTGCGAGCTCGAGCGCGAACAACGGCGTACCTCCCGATGCCTGTTCGATCCGCTGCAGGGTGGGTCGGGGAAGGACGAGGTCGAGTTGCTCGTTCAGCATGTGGTAGAGGACGCTCAAGGTGAGCGGACCCGGCCGGACGCGCTCGATCCAAGCCGGCTTGAGCTGTCCAAGCCCCAGGACATCAGGGGCATGCCCGGGTTCGATCCTCACCGCCACAAGCAGGCCGAGGGCCCTGTCAGGATCAAGCCGGCGCAACGCAAACGAAAGGGCAGCTGCAGACGGTCGGTCGAGCCATTGCACGTCGTCGATCGCCATCATCAGAGGCGAGGCGTCCGCGAGTTGATTCAAGACCGAAAGCAACGCGGTAGCCACCCCGCGGGGGTCGGATGGCGCACCGCGCGGGCTGGCACGCAGTAGCGCTACCTCCAGCGCCAGGCGCTGCGGTTCCGGAAGCGCGGAGAGAGTCTCCTCGGTGACGGGCGCCAATAGGTCGGCCAGGCAGGCGAAGGCAAGCTTGGCCTCAGCCTGCACCGGCTGGCACGATAGGACGTGAAAGGCCGCCTCCTCCCCCAGCCGGACCGCCTCTCTCCACAGTGCGGTCTTGCCGATCCCCTCCTCGCCCTCCAACACCAACACCGCAAAGCGCTCACGGGCCTCCGCGAGAAAGCGCCGCACAGCCGCGAGCTCGCGCTCTCGCCCGAACAGCCCCCTCGTGCGTGCATCCTGAGCGCTTTCCTGCCAGGACTGAAGGCGGTCAGAACCAAACGCCCTGGCGCCGAAGCCTGCGCTTTCCCAGTCGCCCATACCGCTTCTAGACCTATTCTCAGTGGAAGCCCTGAGCTTCGACTGTTACTTGCCGATGCCGTGAGGACCCTCGCTCGACATCCCAGAAGTTGGTTCTCCCAGAGGTTGGTTGGCGGCAGCTTATTTAGCTGGGTGTTAACAGCATTCAGCCACATCTTCGACGCGCGCAATCTGCCCCGTCCCAATCCCCTTGCAATGGGACTTATGGAGGCATGCCTTTGACTTTTCATAGAGCTTCGCCCACTTGTCAAGACGATCATGTATAAATGCGACGGTGTCTCCGGGGCGCACCTCGGTCCAGGTTGCCCTCTCATTTGCTGGCTTTGATGCCTAACCGTGCCGGACAGCTCACTCATTACCGTAGGTATGGCAGTATCACCACCTAGCGGCGGAAGCCACCGAAACGACAATTTGCCCCATCATGAACCCAAATTCGCTCAGAAGGCGGAAGTGATCGTGCTGTCCCTCGGCTCGATGGCCTCCAAGCCCGCGAGGGCCTACGCCAACACGTGCGGTACCGGCAGCAGCTCGCCTTTCCTATCGCCAGGTCCGCTGACGCGGAGCGGAGATAATGTGGAGACCCGGGCCGATCCGGGTACCGGAGCACTGGGCAGCCTGTCGGCGTTTGGCGTCGCATCCGCGAGATCGACCAGGAACCGGCCGGCCTGCTCACTCGAGTCCTGGCGCGGCAGACCTCTTGCCAGCCCGGCGTCGGTCGCCGTTTAGGCCGCAGGCCCATGAGGTCGAGGAACCTCAAGCCCACCGAAGAGCGACTACCCTCCCGCCCAAATACCGACGGGTTGGAAGCGCAGCGGCACGTCGACCAGGATGAGCTCGGTTTCTTCGACGGCTTCCACGGCGAACTCCTCGCGTCCTTGCACTTTGGCCGCGTCACCGGTGGCCACCTTCTCGTCGTTGAAGGTCGCCGCACCGCCGATCACATACACGTACCCGGAACGGTCCTCGCCGAAGACATGGGAGAGCCGGGTGCCGAGAGACAGCCGGCTCACCAGCACGCGTGCGTCCTGCGCGAGGTCGAGTCCGTCCTCGCCGGCAGGCCCCATGACCTGCAGCCAGTGGTCTGCACGGTCCTCGACGGTGTACTGCCGCTGCTGCACGGACGATTGGAGGCCCTCCCGCGAGGGGAGGATCCAGAACTGGATGAAACGCAGCGGCTGCGTGTCCGAGGCGTTGCGCTCCGAATGCAGGGCACCTCGGGAGGAAAAGCGCATGACCTGCACCGCTCCGGG
>JALZEO010000233.1 GCA_030862025.1 Actinomycetota bacterium
CCCCTGGAGGGTCCTTCCCCGAGCACCGATTGAACGGGAATGGATACCTCGGGCAGGAGTCATCTCGGAGGTTGCGTGCCGAGGCATCGGTGAGCTGGCCCACGCCCTCGGTGCCGGTCGCCATCAAGCTGGTGGCGCCATCGATCCCGCTGTCGGACTCGAGTTTCTGGCGGCGATAGGGGACCGGGTCGGGCCTGATCGACCGGCCGTCCGGATCCACGCGCGGACCCACTCCGATGCAGAGAGAGCTGCCAGCTCCCTGGAGCGACTGGTGACGATAGCCAGTCATCCGATCGCCCCTCCGCCGCTCATCCGCGGCCGTGTGCCGTGACTCGCGACGTTGTTCGCCCCTGCGCTGCACGAGAAGGCGCTCCTCACGCAGCGCGAGACAAGGAGGTGAGGTCGTCCTTGTTCGACGCTCCCCGGGTTGCCTGACTACCCTGCGTCGCGGAGCTGATGCCTCGAATGATGCTGCTCATCGAGCCGGTAGACCTGGGAGCACGTGGTGGGAGAAGTAGCACATGCCGAGGGTCGGCCAGCGGGAATCGCAGCGGGGGTGACGGGCGACTCGAGGACCCGCACGGGACGGGGCTCACGCGAGACCCGGCGACCTCAGCCGGCTGCCACCAGCTCCTACCACGTGCGGATTGATGGCTTCGAGGGCCCATTCGGCCTGCTCCTGGGCCTCATCGCGCGACGAAAGCTCGAGATCTCGGAGGTCGACCTGGCCGAGATCACCGGTGACTTCCTGAGCCACCTCGGCAGGCTGGAGGACGACGCGTTCGATCTGGATGCTGCAACGCACTTCCTCGTCGTCGCCGCCACGCTCGTGGAGTTGAAGGCGGTCCGGTTGTTGCCGTCACAAGGTGGGGAGCAGCTCGACGAGATCTTGATGGAGGCGCGTGACCTCCTCTACGCGCGATTGCTCGAGTTTCGGGCCTTCCAGGAGGTGAGTTGGCTCCTGGCCGAGTTGCTCGAGAGCAACGAGGGCTACATCAGCCGCGAAGTGCCTCTCGAACGGCCCTTCCGCGACCTCGTTCCAGCAGCGAAGCGGTCACTCCATGCCGACGACCTGGGAGCCCTGGCCGCTGCCGTCCTCGCTCCCAAGGCCACGGCCCGGGTCAGCATCGAGCACATCCGTCACGCTCCGTTGAGCGTCAGCGAAGCCACCGCAAGACTCCTCGCGCGACTTCGCCACCCCGGGGAGAAGGTCTCGTTCAAGCTTCTTGTCAGGGCCTGCACGCGCGGAGAGCAGGTCGTCCACTTCCTGGCGCTCCTTGAGCTGTTCAAGCTCGGCTTCGTCGACCTGAATCAGGTCGATTGTCGGGCGCCGGTCGAGGTGGAGCGACGCGACCCATCCAACACGACGATTCCCGACAGGATCGGCGCCATCGCGACGCCTTCTCCCTGGGCTGTCGCGTGATCGTCCCAGATGAGACCCTGAGGGGGGCCAGGCTCGGGCTCGGACACGGGGGCCTGCATATGCCTCGCCCGCTCCACTGCTAGAACCGCACAAGGAAAGCAGGTGGACCACGCGACCAACCGCCAGGCTCTCGAGGCCATCCTTTTCGTCGTCGACGAACCTGTCGGCGTGCCGATGCTCAGCGAGGTTCTCGAGGTCAGTCAGATCGAAGTCGAGGCCGAGCTCGTAGCTCTCGCGTCGCAACTCGAGGAAGAACGCCGCGGTTTCGTACTCCGCAATGTCTCCGGAGGCTGGCGCTTCTACACGGCCCCCGAGGTGTCCCCCTACGTTGAGCGCTGGGTACGAGGTCGACGCAGTGGTCGGCTGTCACGGGCGTCGCTGGAAACGCTGGCGGTGATCGCCTACAAGCAGCCTGTCTCCCGCGCAGAAGTGGGCGAGGTCCGGGGGGTCAACGCCGACGGGGCCATGCGTACCCTGATCGCCAGGGGGCTGATCGGTGAGGTAGGCCGCGATGGCGGCCCCGGGCAGGCGGTTCTCTACGGAACCACCGCCAGGTTCCTGGAAGATCTGGGTATCAACAGCCTCGCCGACCTACCGCCCCTGACCGACTTCCTGCCCCCCGGACCCGCCCCGGACGAACCCTCCCCCGAGGACCAGCGGGCTGCTCGAGCGGCGCTTCGGGCTGGACGCGAGTTGCCTGCAACAGGGCAGGCGCGCTGGGAGCCTAGGCGCAATGTTCCCGAGTCCGAAGCCACGTTCGAGGCGGCCGACGATGCGGGCGCAGCCCCTGCTGCGAGGGACGATCCGACGCCCGCGTGCGCCTCTGAACCGCCACCCGCTCATCCCGCCCGGGACGATGAACTCGATGCCCTGACAGAGGCCCTCGAGCGCGCCACCCGTAACGCCATCGCAGTATTGGAAGATGCTCTGCAGGCGGTCGAACCGGCGCCCGATCCCGGCCCGGATGCCTTCGACCCTGCAACGCAAACGCCCGGGCTCGACGAATTCGTACTCGAGAACACTGCAGACAGCGCTGTGGCAGACCTGCTGCCAAGGGACAGGCCACCGGGGGGGTATCACCCGGGAGACCACAGCGATGGTTGACCGGGCCCGCCGTCGCCGCTCGGCTCGGGAGGCTGCCAGCCAGCCGGCTGCCAGCCCAGGCGAGCGCTTGCAGAAGGTGCTGGCAGCTGCGGGTTTCGGGTCACGGCGACGCTGCGACGAGCTCATCGCCCAGGGCCGCGTGACCGTGGACGGTGACGTCGCCGAGCTCGGGCAGAGAGTCGACCCGGAAGCGGTCGAGGTGCGCGTCGATGGCGAGCGCGTCAACGTCAATCCCGAGCTCATGTACGTGGTTCTGAACAAGCCACAGGGCGTCGTCACGACAGCAGACGATCCCCACGGACGACCGACCGTTTTCGACCTCGTGGACGTTCCCCAGCGCCTCTTCCCGGTCGGGCGCCTCGATATGGATTCCGAAGGACTCCTCCTCCTCACGAACGACGGAAG
>JALZEO010000236.1 GCA_030862025.1 Actinomycetota bacterium
AGGATCGTGGGGATGGCGAACCAGATGTCGGTCAAGCGCGCCACGAACGTGTCGATCCGGTTCCCGTAATAGCCGGCAAGTGACCCGAAAACGATCGCGATGAGGGCGGCGAAGGCGGTGACGCTCACCCCGATCGTCAGGGATACGCGCGCTCCATAGATGGTGCGGGCGTAATAGTCGCAGCCCTGAAGGTCGAAACCGAACCAGTGCTCCGCGCTCGGACGCTGCAGCGAGTTGGACAGGTGGCAGGACTGAGGGTCGACGCCGGTGAACAGCGAGGGGCGGACCGCCATGACTGTCAGCACGAGGATGACGAGTGCCGAGACGACGAACAGGGGATTGCGGCGCAGGTCGCGCCAGGCGTCAGCCCACAGGCTCGCCTGCCGGCCGCTGAGCGGGGCCCCGGCCTCGAGGGCGGCGGCGTGCTCGTCTCCCACGGCCTCGAATGCCGCCGTCATCATCGGTTCGGGTTCCAGCATCTGGCCCGCCCGCCCGGGCCTACGGCCCGTCCCCCGCCGGCGTTCGGTCGCCCGGCGCCCACGCTCGGGCTCCTTCAGGCGCGACCGTTCCCCACCCAGTTCCTGCTCACCCATAGCGGATCCGGGGGTCGAGGACCGCGTAGAGGACGTCGACGACGAGATTCGAGGCCATGTAGACGAGCACGAGGAAGGTGACGATTCCGACCACGACGGGACCCTCCTGGCGGAGCACCGCTTCGTAGACGGCCCGCCCGAGGCCCGGGAGGTTGAAGATGGTCTCGGTGATGATCGCCCCTCCCATGAGGCTGCCCAGGTCCACACCGAGGAATGTGACGACAGGGATGAGGGAGTTGCGCAGCGTGTGGACGCCCACGACTCGCTGGGGAGTCAGGCCCTTCGCGGTGGCGGTGCGTACGTAGTCGGAGCGGAGGTTCTCGACGAGGCTCGTCCGGGTAAGGCGTGCCACGAAGGCGAGCGAGACCGAACCGAGCACCATCGACGGCAGGACGTAACTGAACCAGCCTTGCCGGATGCCGGCGACTGGAAAGACGCCCAACTTGACCCCGAGCAGGAGTTGGGCGACGAATCCGAGCACGAAGATGGGGATGGAGATGACGGCGGTGGTCGAGACCAGGACGAGGTTGTCGACGTAGCCGCTCTTGCGTAGCCCAGCCAGGACTCCGGCCAGGAGCCCGAGCACCGCCTCGAAAACGAACGCTCCGAGGGCGAGCTTGACCGTCACGGGGAGCCGCTCCGCGAAGTAGGCGCTCACGGGTCGGCCGCGGAAGTCCGTGCCGAAGTCGCCCCGGGCGAGGTCGGCGAGGTACTTGCCGTAGCGCACGAGGAACGGATCGTTCAGGTGGTACTCCTCGCGCAACACCTGAACGGTGCTCGCTGAGACGGGACGGTCTCCGGCGAGAGCCCGGATCGGATCGCCCGGTATCGCGAACACGAGCAGGAAGATGAGGAAGGTGGCTCCGAAGAACACCGGAACGAACTGGAGGACCCGCCGGACGAGGTAGCGGCCCACGCGATCCTGTCCTCCACTAGTCCCGCCCGCGGCCTTGTATCTCCCCACCCGCCGGGGCTGGGCCCCTTACCGGGGCGTGCCAAGGCTGCTCTCCCACCCAAACGCTCGACGCCGGGGGCGCAGGGGGTGCCCCCCGTGACGTCGCAGCAGCCTGGTCGGGCGGGGCGGCCCTTCCATCACCCGACTCTAACGGCCCGACTCGATGCTGGCCGCAACGCTACTTCAACTCGACCTCATCGTGGTTGACGTGACCGAAGGCGTCGAAATAGAGGTTCTCCACCCGCTCGGAGTGTGCCCACTGATTCTTGCGGTAGTGCATCGGAGCCGAAGGAAGGTCCCGGCAGAGAACGTCTTCGGCGCGCTGGTAGAAGGGGATCGACTCCTGCAGGGATTTCTGCCGATTGCCTTCCTCGATCAGCCGGTCGAACTCCGGGTTGGAATAGAAGGTCGAGTTCGAGCCCCCCGGTGGTAGACCTTTCGTCGAGTACAGCGGCTCAAGGAAGTTTTGTGGTGACGGGTAGTCCATGCTCCAGCCCAGGCGGAACGGTCCCGTCATTCCTTTCGCGTCTGCCTTCGGCAGGTACTCGGCGAACTGCAGCTGCTCGAACCGGATGTCGGTGATGCCGAGGTGCTGACGCCACATGTTCGCGACCGCCTCGATCCAGGATTCGTGCCCCCCCGCGGCGTTGAACCAGATCGTCATCGGTCCCTGCCAGCCCCCAGCCTGCGCCAGCAGCTGTCGAGCGCGCTGAGGGTCGAATTTTGTGGTCTCCGCGCAGGCATTCTCCCGGTATCCCGGGATGGTCGGAGCGATGAAAGCGTGCGCTGCCAGTCGGGTGCCGCTGAAGATCGTGCCTACGATGGCCTCGCGGTCCACGGCCAGTGAAAGCGCGTGGCGGAGCTCCCTCTTCTGGAACGGCGGTAGATAGAGGGGGAAGCCGAGGTAGTTGTAGGACGAGGTCGGCGACTCACCAAAGCGCTCGCCGAACGTCTGCCGCGCCTCGGTGAGCCGCTCGGGCGGAACCGGTTCGAGGACGTCGAGATCTCCGGCCACCAGGTCGTTGTAGGCCGTGTTCAGGTCGGTGTAGACGCGGAAATCGATGCCCTCGATCTTGGGCTTGTCCGGCCC
>JALZEO010000266.1 GCA_030862025.1 Actinomycetota bacterium
CCTCCTGGGTAGCGCCGCTCAGCGGGGCATGCGCAGCAGGTGGTAGAGCAGCAGCAGCTGGGTGAGGGCCAGCGGTTCGCTGCGCACCCCCGGGCTGAGCTGTCCCAGCGATGCGGGTATGGGGTCGGTGCGCTCGAGGGCGTCCCAGATCACTTTCTCCGCGACCTCCGTGTCCTCGTGGGAGGCATAGCCATGGATGTGGAGGGCATCGCTGGGCCGGCCAAGCTCATCGCGCACGAGCTTGAGATGGATCGTCCAGCGGTGCTCGTCATCCAGCATGTCAGACAGCGGAGGCTGGGGGATGGTCGGGCGCAGCAGCAGCGTCGCACTCAGGGGCGTGTCCGGTGAGTTGAGGCGGCCTTCGATGGGAGCGAACCGCACGACCATGTCCGCGTAACCCCGCTGGGGACGGATGAAGGCGGCTGACTCAGGCTCGCGGCGATCAAGCTCGGCGAGAACCTCCTCAGGCGTGTAGCCACGCTCACCGGTGTCTCGCCGCACCTTCCAATCCCGGCGGATCGCTTCGGGGGGATCGAGATAGACCGAGACGTCGAAGCAGGCCCGGCTGAGCGTCGTGTGCAGCGGAAGGAGACCCTCGACGAGCACGTAGTCCCGTGGCTCTACCAGCTGCGGACGAGTCAACCTGCCGTCACGGTGATCGTAGACGGGCTTGAGGATCGGCTGGCCGCTGGCGAGGAGCTGCAGGTGCTGCTCAATGATGCTGATGTGGTTGCAATCCGGATGCAGCGGCGTGAAGGGGAGGTTGCGCCGCTCCGCACGGTCGTAGCGGTGGTAATCGTCCACACAGATCGAGGTGCACCGCTCGGGGCCGAGCGCAGCGACGATGCCCTTCACGAGGGTGGTCTTGCCAGCGGCACTGTCACCGGCGATGGCCAGCATTCGTGGCCGAGGTCGGGTTCCGTCGGGGCGCCGCGCTCGGCGTATGCGTATGAGCTTGGCAGGCATCGCGTCTGGTCCTCCCTGCACGTGGCATGAAAAGCTCGGGGCGGTCCGGAGCCCGAGAGAGGCGGATGCACCCACGCACACCCTTTGGTCTCGAAACATCACCGTAGGGGGGCCCTACGCAGCCGCCATCCCCCCCGTGTGGGATACACGGGGGGAAAGACGGGTCGGAAGGCTTACTACCCCCCTTCTATCCCCCCACGGGGGAATGGCGAGGGTTCATGGCGAACGTAGGGTCGCAGTCGCCATGCGACCGCCGGGCGCGAGCACGCGGGCGATCTCGTGGACGGCGGCGTAGCGGAGGGAGGCTCATGGACGTGTACGACTCGGTCGCGGTCGGCCCGACACTCCTCGCGGACAGACCGGCCACCGCCGTCGAGGCGTACCTGAGGGGGGGCGGAGGTGAAGGCCTACGAAGCGCGTACGATCGGGGCCCGCAGGCCGTCATCGCGGAGATCAGGCGATCAGGTCTGCAGGGACGCGGGGGAGCGGGCTTCCCGACCGGAGTGAAGTGGGAGTCCGTCGCGAGCAACCCCTGTCCGACCAAGTACGTCGTGTGCAACGCGGCGGAAGGCGAGCCAGGCACATTCAAGGACCGCTGGCTGCTACGTCACAATCCCTATCAGGTTCTGGAGGGCATCGCCATCGCCGCCTTCGCGGTAGGCGCGGTCAGCGCCTACATCGCGATCAAGGCGGACTTCGAGCGCGAGATCGCCATTCTCGAGCGGGCCATCGCCGACATGGAGTCAGCCGGGCTTCTGGGTGCCGTACCCATCCAACTCGTGACCGGTCCCGAGGACTATCTGTTCGGCGAAGAGAAGGCGCTGTTGGAGGTGCTTGAAGGCAAGCCAGCCCTGCCACGGATCCTGCCGCCTTACCAGGTGGGACTGTTCGCCGTCGCGGGATCACCGAATCCGACGCTGATGAACAACGCCGAGACTCTCGCCCACGCGGTTCACATCGTTCGTCGCGGCTGGGAGTGGTTTCGGACCATCGGTACAGAAGCCTGCCCGGGTACTGCGCTGTTCACCCTCACGGGAGACGTCCGTCGCCCCGGCGTTTACGAACTGCCGCTCGGAGTGCCACTCCGGACGCTGCTCTACGACCTCGGCGGGGGCCCCCCCGAGGGCAGGCAGATCAAGGCAGTCTTTCCCGGGGCCTCGGACGCCATCCTGTCGCACGATCGCCTCGACACACCTTTGGCCTTCGATGCCATGCGTGCGGCAGGCTCAGGCTTGGGCGCGGGGGGGTTTGTCGTGTATGACGAGTCAGCCTGCATGGTGCAGGCTGCAGCGGCGTTTTCCCGCTTCCTCTACGTCGAGTCGTGCGGCCAGTGTCCCGCCTGCAAGCAAGGATCGCAGCGGATCACCGAGTGTCTGGAGCGCATCGAACGCGGCAGCGGGTCTGACGAAGACCTCGAAACCGTCGTGGCGCGCTGTCGCAGCGTCTCGGGGGGTTCCCGCTGCGGGCTCCCGCGCGGCGAGTCGCGACTCGTCTCGAGCGCGGTTGAAATCTTCGCTGCGGAATTCGAAACTCATCTCGACCGAGCCTGTCCCCGTCCCCGCCATCTACCCTTTCCCAAGATCGTGGATTTCGATGAGCGGGCCGGAAGGTTCGTCTACGCGGGACGCTTCGTCTACGACCTCGACGGCGGCGTGCTCGACGGGGCGCCATGGCTGACGTGAACGCGACGAGACCTGGCCGCCCGGCTGCACAAGCGCCGGACGGGGCGTCCCGCCGGGCGGCGGTCGGGGTCAAGGTGGGGGACCTTGCTTCGGGAGACGTGGCCGCCGCGCAGCCCGACTGGACGCTGCGTGCCGCAGCACGCTGCATGCACGAACGCGGGGTGGGCTCGGTCGTCGTGCTTGAGCATGAAGAGCTCGTCGGGATCCTGACCGAACGGGACCTGCTACGCGCGGCAGCCGACTCAGCCGACCTCGATGGCACGACGGTGAGCGAGAGCATGACCCGCGAGGTCGTTACCGTCGCGCCCGACTGGGAGGTCTACGAAGCCGCGGCGGAGATGGCGGCTCGTCATATCCGACACCTCGTCGTAACCGAAGGACGTCGGGTACGTGGGGTGCTGTCGATCCGCGACCTGCTGCTCGCCGGTCAACGGGTACGGCTGACCCCCGGGCATTGGGCGGTGCTGCGCGACCCGCTGACGTTCACCGTGCGTGAACGCCGGCGCTTGCAGCGGTGCCTGCTCGAGCTCGAGGCGGGGCCGATCAGCGAGCTGAACGTCGACCCCCTCATCGGGGAGCTCGTGGGGAGTTGGTCGTTCGATCTGCCCTTGCCCGCCGACGCCGAAGCCCTGGCCACCATTGACCCGGCCGACTACGAGCTCTTACGGGCAGCGGTTATCGACGAGTTGCCCAACCTTCAACGTGCTGTCCAGCCGGCTCCAGGATGGCGGCGCTGGAATCGCTGAAGCTCGGCCACCCTTGCTGGAGGGCCGGCTCGTGGTGACCGCGACATGGGCCCCATTCCGAGTCCCGCATATGCTCCGTCTCATGGCTGACGGACCGCTGAGGGTAATGCTGGTTGACGACCACCAGATGGTCATCGACGGGCTCAAGGCCATGCTCAGCCGCTACCCCCACGAGGTCGTGGTGGTCGGAGAGGCCCGCACACGTGACGAAACGCTGGCCGTCGCGCGCGAGGCCGATCCGGACGTAGTGCTGCTCGATGTGCGCCTGAAGGGTGACAGCGGTCTGGACCTGTGCACCGAAATCCTCCGGTACAAGCCGCGTTGTCGCGTCGTCTTCCTCACGGTCTACGACGACGAGCAGTATCTGTTCCAAGCCCTGCGGGTAGGAGCGGCCGGATTTCTGCTCAAACGGGTCGATGGGGAAGAGCTGGTCGGCCACCTGCGCCAGGTCCGCGAAGGAGTCATCGTCATCGACCCGACCCTGGCCGGCCGCGTGGCGCTCTCGGCAGCCCGCCTGCATCGCGGCGAATTCTGGTCGGGTGCGCACCTGGGCCTGACACAGCGCGAGAGCGAAGTGCTCGCCCTGCTCGTAGCCGGACGCTCCAACAGGGCGATTGCCGCTGAACTCGTCGTGAGTGAGGAGACGGTCAAGAGCCATACACGGTCCATCTACCAGAAGCTGGCCGTGTCGGACCGTGCTCAAGCCGTGGCCGTAGCGTTGCGTGAGGGCTTGTTCCATTGAACGGAGGTGGACTGGGCCTGGGCGACCCCGAACGTGAACGGGCACTGCTCGAGCGCATCATCGACACGATCAGCGCAGGACTCGACCTCGACACGCTCGTCCAGGGCGTGGCGACGCTCATGACCCAGGCCACGGCGTCCGACGTCTGCTTCGTCCACCTCGTGGACCACGAGCACGGTCGGCTGCTGCTCACCGGCGCCACGCCGCCCTTCGACCGCCTCGCGGGCACGATCGAGCTGACCATCGGGGAAGGCGTGGCGGGATGGGTAGCCGAGCACGGAGAACCCGTGGTCATCGCTGAGAACAAGCGCGCCGATGCGCGCTACCGCTACATCCCCGAGCTGCGGGGCGAGGATTACACCTCGCTCGCGTCGGTTCCCATGGTGAGCGGACCCGGGCGGGTCATTGGAGTGCTCAACGTGCACACACGCGAGCGGCGCGACTTTACCGAGGCGGATATCGCACTGTTGCGCTCCACCGCCAACCTCATGGCGGGCGCGGTCGAGAATGCGCGTCTGCATCGTGAGCTCGAGATGCGGGAGCTCGCGCACGAGCGCTTTGCTGAACGGCTCATCGAGGTGCAGGAGAAGGAGCGACGCCGCCTCGCCCGAGAAATCCACGACGGCATCAGTCAGCGCATAGTGAGCCTGTCCTTTCACCTTTCGGCTGCTGCCGCTGCCCTCGCCACCGATGCTCCGTTCGCCGTGGAGCAGATTGCCGCTGCGCGCGCCCTGGCGGCCGCCACCCTCGACGAGACCCGCTTGACCATCGCCGGGCTACGTCCCTCGGTGCTTGACGACCTTGGTCTCCCCGCGAGCCTCGAGAGCCTGGCCCGTTCACTGGCCGGTCACGAGGTTGAGCTCGCCCTCGAGGACTGCGAGTTGCCCGAGCACCTCGAGACGACGCTGTACCGCGTCGCCCAGGAAGCGCTCCAGAACGTCGCCAAGCACGCGCAAGCCCGGCGGGTGCAGCTGCGCCTGGTGCGCCGGGAGTCGGACGTCATGCTCGAGATCGCTGACGACGGCACGGGCTTCGACCCCGCCGCCGCCTCTCGCTCTCAGCTGACGACCTACGGCCTGGCCGGCATGCACGAGCGTGCTGACCTCGTCGGCGCGCGACTCCAGCTGAAGTCGGCACCCGGCGCCGGCACCGTCGTGCAGGTCATTCTTCCCGGTGTCGCCCGGGCGGCTTCCCGGTCAGACCCAGGGGCCAAGGAGATTGGCGGCGAGGGAGGTGTCGCGAGGATGTAGCCCGGCCGCTTAACCTCGCTCGAGCAAACGGCGACCAGCTCGGAGATCCCTGTGACTGAGCAAGGGAACGACGCACCCACCATCGGCGAGCTGCCGTCAGCGCTTGAGCGCCGGCAGGAGATTGCGGACCGCCTCGCGGGGCGAGAGGCCGTGGTCTTCATCGACTATGACGGCACCCTGACCCCGATCGTGGAGAACCCCGAGGACGCGACGCTGCCTGAGAAGACTCGTGATCTGCTCGAGCGGCTCAGGGAGCCCTGCAGGGTGGTGATCATCAGCGGCCGTGACCTCGAGGACGTGCGACAGATGGTCGGCATAGACGGTCTCGCCTACGCGGGCAGTCACGGCTTCGACATCCTCGCCTCTGACGGATCGCGCCACGCATACGGGGAGGAGTACCTGCCCGCCCTCGACGAGGCC
This sequence comes from Actinomycetota bacterium, assembly GCA_030862025.1. Classification (GTDB taxonomy): domain Bacteria; phylum Actinomycetota; class Nitriliruptoria; order Nitriliruptorales; family JAHWKO01; genus JALYGD01. Next base: position 5,807 of record JALZEO010000266.1, read on the forward strand.
GAGGAGCAACTGGGCCCCCGGCTCGCCGACATCCCCGGGGCACGTCTCGAGCGCAAGCGGTTCGCCATCGCGTGCCACTTCCGTCAGTGTGACGACGACGATGTCGTCGACGTGGAGGAGGCTGTCGAGGACGTCGCCGCAGAGCAAACTCGGCTCCGCATGACCGGCGGCAAGCGCATCATCGAATTGCGCCCGGACCTCGACTGGGACAAGGGGCGGGCCCTGATGTGGTTCCTGGAGACGCTCGGACTCGACCGGGACGACGTCGTCCCGTTGTACGTGGGGGACGACGTCACTGACGAGGACGCTTTCGAGGCCATCCGAGAGCGCGGCATCGCTGTCGTCGTCCAGGGTGAGGACGACGAGCGTGCCACGAGCGCTCATTACTCGCTCGCGCATACGGACGAGGTACGACGATTCCTGGAGCAGCTTCTGGCCATAACCGGCCCTTCGTGAGCTTCTGCTCAGGGCACGGCTTCGACTGGGCCGGTGAGCCGCCGGAGGACCCCATCCGAGATGATTCGGCCGATAGCGAGTGACGCGGTCGCCGCCGGCGAGGGTGCGTTCTGCACATGCGTGGCGTGTTCGCTCTCGTCCACCAGAAAGTCGTCCACGAGGGAGCCGTCCTCCGCGACAGCCTGCGCTCGCACCCCCGAAGGCCCGGACACGAGGTCGCTGCCACGCAGATCGGGCAGATAAGGGCGACAGCTACGCAGAAACGCCGACTTGAACAGATCCCGCCACAGCTCCGCCATGCCGTAGCGCCAGTGCCGGCGGGCGAGGCGTCGAAAGCCCGGGTGACCGAGGACCTCCCTCACGTCGCGCAGGTCGAGGTCCCGCCTGCGATAGCCCTCTCGAGCAAACGCAAGTACCGCATTGGGACCGGCCAACACCTCGTCGTCGATAGTCCTGGTGAAGTGCACGCCAAGGAAGGGAAAGGCTGGGTCGGGCACCGGGTAGACGAGCCCGCGCACAAGGCTGCGGGAGCGGGGTCGGAACCGGTAATAGTCGCCGCGGAACGGGACGATACGCGCCTGTGGTGTGCGGCCACCCAACTCGCTGACACGGTCGGCATACAGCCCGGCGCAGGTGACGGCGCGGCGAGCGTTGACCTCTCCCCGGGTCGTCAGCAACGTCGTGACCTCCACGCCGCTGCGGATCGCCTCAACCTCATGCTCGAGGAGCAGGTCAGCGCCTGCGGCCTGGATCTCGTCACTGAGCGCCAAGGCCACGCGGCGGAAGTCGATGACTCCCGTACCCGGGACGTGCAGGGCCCGAATTCCCACGACGTGAGGCTCGAGTGCTCGCATCTCCTCGGGTCCGACCTGGCGCAGTCCGGCTACCCCGTTGATTCGTCCGCGTCGGTACAGCTCCTCCAAGCGCGGCAATTCGTCGCGGTGCAGGGCAACGACGAGCTTGCCGAGCCTGCGAAACGGAATGCCGTGATCGAGCGCGAACGCTTCGAGTTCCTCCTTGCCCTCGACGCAGAGGCGTGCGCGTAGCGAGCCGGGTTGGTAGTAGAGACCTGCGTGGAGGACACCGGAGTTGTGCCCACTCTGGTGGCGAGCCAGGCCCGACTCCTTTTCGACCACGACGACCCCCAGGCCCGGGGAGCGTCGCAGCAGCTGATAGGCGGTCGATAGACCGACGAGACCGCCGCCAACCACGGCGACGTCATAACGGTGGCTCACCTGGGATTCCTTCAAGCCAGCACAGCTGAGACTCGAAGGGCCGGAGATTACCCGGAAC
>JALZEO010000267.1 GCA_030862025.1 Actinomycetota bacterium
GACCTGGGGCGCTCGGGCCTCGTCGTCGCGGGGGATACCGCGCCACCGGGACTCCCAGTCCGGTCTCAGCGGCATCGCCGCATCCCCGCCCTCGGTTCTGGTCCCCAGCACCTGATGCAGCTCGAGGCCGTCCTCGTCGAAACTGACCCGCGAACCGGCCAGATACAGGCGCCACACCCGCGCCCTGGACTCACCGACCTCGCTGACCGCCTCGGCCCAGTGCTGTTCGAGGTTGTCTTCCCACGCCGCCAGAGTGCGTGCGTAGTGCTCACGCAGGTTCTCCTCATGACGCAGCTCGAACCCCGCGTCGTGCATGGTGGAGATGATGTGACCCGGTCCAACCAGCTCTCCGTCGGGGAAGACGTAGCGGTCGATGAAGCCGTTCCGCAGCAGCAGCGGGAAGTGGTTGTTGGGGCGGGTGATGCAGTGGTTGAGAAGACGGCCCCGTGGGCGCAGCCTGCTGTGGAGAAAGGCGAAGTACCCTGGTATCTGGGCCTTGCCCACGTGCTCGGTAAGGCCTATGGACGAGATGGCATCGAAGGCACCCTCCGGTGTGTCGCGGTAGTCGAGCAGCAGCACCTCGGCCCGGTCGGACAGGCCGGCCTCGGCGATTGCCCGCTGACCCCAATCCGCCTGCTGACGCGACAGCGTCACGCCGAGCGCCTGTACCCCGTAGTGCCGGGCGGCGTGTACCACCATCCCGCCCCAGCCGCAGCCCACATCGAGCAGGCGCATACCGGGGCGCAGGCCAAGCTTGCGGCAGACGAGGTCGAGCTTGGCGAACTGGGCCTCTTCAAGCGTGGCCTCGGCGCTGGCGTAGACAGCGCAGGTGTAGACCATCGAGGGGCCGAGGAGCCATTCGTAGAAGCGGTTCGACACGTCGTAATGGTGGGAGACGGCGATGGCGTCACGTCGCTTCGAATGCCGGCGACCGCGCAGCCGCACCTCCTCCGGCGGCGGGGAGGCCGGACGGAGCGCCCGCAGGCCGACCGAGCGCAGCACCCTTGTCCGCTCCCGCCACGGCACGTTGCCGTCGTTGACGCACCACAGCCGGCGCAGCACCTCGTGGAGATCGCCCCGGACCTCCAGCTCCCCGGAGACATACGCGCGCGCGAGTCCGAGGTCGTTTCGAGCCTGCACGAGGAAGGTCACGGCCCGTGGCGAACGGATCTCCACGCGGAGCGGGGCGTCCGGGGGGCCGGCACGGCTGCCGTCGTACGCGCGGAACTCGATGCCGGTCCCGCAGCCGGTCACGCGGTCGAAGACCTCGGCAATCTGCATCGTGCCCCTTCCGCTAGCGGCGCTCGACGCACTTGTCGTACAGCTCGAGCAGGCGGCCTTCGCCGTCGTAGGTCCGCTTCAACGCGCCGTAGACCGGCCCGTTGTAGAGGCGCCAGAACTCGTCGCGACCGTAGTACGAGGTCGAATACAGTGACTTGCGCCCGCCTAGGTCCCCGACGACGCGCTCGATGCGTCGGTTGTGTGTGCCGTCGGACTGCCCGTCTGCGAGGGGCACGGTCGACCAGAAGCCGAAATTCACGTAGAGCGTGGCCGGGTCCAATGCATAGAGGTCCCAGCGCGCGGTCGGGTCGCGTTGGCGCAGGGGACAGACCCAGAACGGGGAGATGGGGATCTCACGTATCAGGAAGTCGAAGAAGTCGGGTGCGCGCTCCACCGGAACCTCGATGTCCTGCACGACATGCTCCTCGCGCGGGCGGCCCCGCAGGCGGTCGAGCCGGCGCCTCAGGCCGTAGCGCTTCTCGAGGTCGACGAGCCTCCAGTAGTTGTCCGATCGCAGCCATCGCTTTGGGACCAGCCGCCGTATACGCGCATCCTGTACGCCGAACACGCGCGAGCACCAGAACCAGTCGGTGTCCCACCGCCACAGGTAGTCGTGCACCGTGAGGTGGTCGACGCTGCGGTGCTGAAGGGAGCGGTAGTAGATGGCCATACCCGTGTAGTCGCTCGTAGTGGGCGCGCCTTCCACGAACGTAGCCAGGGTGAGGTAGAGCTCGTCTTGTCCGAAGACCGTGCCGTCGACGAAGTCGACCCGATCCCCGTCATACGACCGCTCCTGGCACACCTGGGCCATCGCCGTGAAGTACGCGTGTCGCTCCGTGAACCTGACGTGCCGTAGGCGGACGAACGGCTGCACCGGCTCGAGTTCGATGCTCAGCCGTAGGACGTATCCGAGCGTGCCGTAGGAGTTGGGGAAGCCGTAGAAGAGCGCGGCATGCTCGTTGTCGGGGCGGGCGGTGACGACCCGTCCGTCGCCCGTCAGGATCTCCATCTCGAGCACGGACTCATGCGGCATGCCGTTGCGGAAGGACGACGACTCGATACCGAGACCGGTGACGGCGCCACCGAGCGTGATGGTCTTGAGCTGCGGTACCACGAGCGGCATGAGGCCGTGGCGCAGCGTCGCGGCGACGAGTTGCTCGTAGGTGGTCATGCCCTGCACGTCCGCGGTCCGCATGACCGGATCGATTCCGAGCATCCCGTCGAACCCGCTCACGTCCAGGCGAGCAGCGGGGGAGCGTCGCCGCGCTCGGAACAGGTTGGAGGTCGTCTTCCCGAGTCGCACGGGGGCGTCGGCCGGGACCGCGGCGTACTGCTCGAGCAGCCGCGCCCTGCGCGCCTCATACTCCGCTCGGACGTCGCTTCTCACACTCGCAACACTATTCGTTAGCGTGCCCAGCATGTCGCGTCAGCGTTCGTTGCGGTATCTGCCTGCGTGCGGGCTGCTCATCGGGGTGCTGGCAGGAGGCTGCGTGTCGAGGACCCCAGGCGAGGAGTCGACCCCGTCTCTGAGCGCGCCTGCAGGCACACCGGGCTCGCCGTCGTCTAGTTCGGTCGCGCCCCCCGGCACTGCTCTGCCACCCCCCACGACCCGGGCCGGCTCGACGACCAGCACGCCGCGACTCGACCGCCCGGCGTGGTTGGGAACCCGCATCCTGCCTCGGCGGTCCGACGGCTTCGGCGAGGTCCAACCCACTCCGCCAGAGCTACGAGACCGTCGCCTGCCGTCGCCCGACCTGCTCCCGGCGCCGCATGGGGGAGAGTTCAGCGCCAGCGTCCAGGTCGTGCCGGGCGCAATTGCGGCTCGCTCCACCTGGTCCCGGCACTGTCCCGTGCCGCTCGAGGAGCTGCGCTACGTGACGCTCGTGTTCTGGGGCTTCGACGAGCGTCCGCACACCGGCGAGTTGCTGGTTCACGAATCGGTAGCCGAGGACGTGGTTGCGGTCTTCCGCCGGCTCTACCGCGCCAGGTTCCCCATCGAGGAGATGCGTGTGGTCTCCTCGCAGGAGCTGGTGGCAGCTCCCACCGGCGACGGGAACAACACGACATCGTTCGTGTGCCGCCCCACCACCGGGGGGACGTCCTGGTCCGAGCACGCCTACGGCCTAGCTGTCGACATCAACCCCTTCCACAACCCCTATACCAGAGGCGATCTCGTCGTTCCGGAACTCGCCTCGGCCTACACGCAGCGCGGCTGGCGGCGGCAAGGGATGATCCAGGCGGAGGACGAAGCGACGGCGAGCTTCGCGAGGATCGGGTGGGGTTGGGG
>JALZEO010000299.1 GCA_030862025.1 Actinomycetota bacterium
AGCTCGACGAGTCCTGGGTGTACCCGTCCCTCTGGGTGATCTTCGTCATCATCCTCGCCGGTGGCCTGCTCGTGTTCAGGTCGTGGGGCTGGTTGGGCAGCGGCAAAGAGGACGTCGAGGTGGCTCGTCGCCGCAACCTGGTCGAGCGGCTCGAACTCCCGACGCTCGGGAAGGTCCTGCGGGTCCCTGCGTACGGTGCTCGGTTCGCCCTCAGGGGGGGACGCCGCGTCGCCGTTCTGGGCCGGCGGCTCGGCAGTCGTCGCCTGCTCTTCGGCCACCGTGCGAGACGCTCCCAGCGGTGAAGGGACCTTGCGTTGGACCCTCGATCACCTACCCCGCTACCCTCTGATCAGTCGTTCCTGGTGGCCGACAGCATTTCGAGGCGGCCGGCTGCCACTCCGCAGGAGGAGGTTCCAGCATGGCGTCCGTGTGCGCGATCTGCGGGAAGGGCCCCTGGTTCGGCAAGCAGGTGAGCCACTCCCACCGGCGAAGCTCACGGCGTTGGGCCCCGAACATCCAGCGTCTGCGGGTCCTCCGCGATGGCTCGGTCCAGCGGATCGACGTCTGCACCTCGTGCGTGAAGGCCGGCAAGATACAGCGTGCCCCATCCAGGACTCAGGGGTAGCTCAAGGCACCTGCGTCCGAGTACGCGCGCTCCATGCCGGGTCCACAGGACCGATCCCTGTTCCCACACGGATCCCGTTCGCGATGGCCCCGGTCACAAATCGCTTGGCTTCCTCCACTGCGGTGACGAGGTCGTCGCCCAGGGCGAGTCGCCCGGCTATCGCGGAGGCGAGTGTGCACCCGGTGCCATGGGTGTCCCGCGTGTCGATCCGCCGAGAGCGGACCTCGTGCCACGTGTCGCCGTCCGTGAGCAGGTCGATGGCGTCCTCGTTGCCGGGCAGGTGACCGCCTTTGACGAGCACCCATTGCGAACCCAGCTCGAGCATCGCCTCGGCGGCCGGACGCAGGTCCGCGACACCGTTGATAGGAAATCCACAGAGTAACTCGACCTCTGCGACGTTCGGGGTGACGACCAGGGCCAGCGGCAGGAGCGTCTCGCGTAGCGCCTCGACCGCATCTGGGTGCAGCAGCGGGTCGCCGTGTTTCGATGCACTCACCGGGTCGACAACGACGCGCTCGATGCCATGCTGATGCAACCCGGCGGCCACCGACGCGATGATCTCGGCAGTCGCCAGCATTCCGGTCTTCACCACGTCGGCACCCAGATCCTCGAGGACGACGTCGAGCTGGAGACGGACGAAGTCGGCCGGCACGGCGTGAATGCCGTGGACTCCGAGGGTGTTCTGAGCAGTCAGCGCAGCGACGACGCTCATGCCGTACACGCCGAGGGCCTGGAAGGTCTTGAGGTCCGCTTGGATGCCGGCGCCACCGCCAGAGTCCGATCCTGCCACTGTCAGGGCCCGTGGCCGCTTCACTCCCAGCTGTGACGCGCTCAACTGCCGCCTCCTTCCGGGCTGCCCTGATCAGTCGCGCCGGCCTCCGGGAGCCTGCCATGCTCGTAACCCACTCCGCTCAAGTCGAGCTGGCTTCCGTCGGGCAGCCTGAGAGCGACACCGCCACCTGCCACGACCTCACCCACCCGGTGCCAGACGACCGGTAGGACGTCGAGTCTTTCAACGAGCGCGGGCAGGTCGGCGGGATCGAGGGTGGCGGCGAGGGCGAGGTCGTCCCCGCCTCCACACACGAGGTCGAGCGGATCGCGCCCGAGGCGTTCAGCGGCCTCCGCGACCCCCGGAGAGATAGGCAACTGTTCCGCTTCGACCACGACCTGAACCCCAGAGGCGGACGCGACATGGCTGAGGTCCTGGCCCAGGCCGTCGCTGATGTCGATGCACGAGTGCGCGCCGGCCGCAGCGAGGGCCGCGCCGACCTCGGGTAGGGCGACTGGCCGGCGGTGTGCCGCCAGCAGACCAGGGTGGTGGTGGAGGACCTCCAGTGCCCCGGCCCTGCGTAGGGCGAGTCCCGCCGCCGCCTCCCCCAGGGGACCCGCCACGACGACCGCGTCGCCCAGCCGCGCGCCCGACCGACGCAGAATCGGGCCCGCGGCCAGCGGCCCCAGGGCCGACACCGTGATCGCGAGCGTCGGGCCGTTCACGATGTCGCCGCCCAGGAGGCGCACACCCCATCGCTCCGCTGCCGCGCGCAGACCTCGGTGTAGATCGATCGCGTCGTCATCGCTCAAGGTGGCGGGCCGTTCGAGCGCCACGACCGCCGCCGCTGTCCGCGCACCGACCGCAGCCAGGTCGCTCACGTTTGTGGCGAGCGCCCTCCATCCCACGTCCGAGAACGATGAGATATCGAGGTCGAAATGGACGCCTTCGACCATGGCATCGATCGTGATGGCCACGGGGACCCCGTCGACCTCGACGACAGCGGCGTCATCGCCCACGCCGAGCGGGACTCCTGGCTCGTCGCCCGTGGCCAGGGGGCGTAGTGCCGAGATCAGCGCGAACTCTGACGACACGTCGCCTCCTTTTGTCGCCGCTCCGGTTCGGCCTGTGGCGGGGCGTTACCTCGAGTCTGACTGCGACCACCACGCGTTCGAGCGACGATCAGCCGACGAGGCCTATGGGCCGTGCGAGTAGGCTCCGCGCATTCCCTGCTCGCTTTCGCGGTCGCGGCGCGAGGGGACAGGAGGTGCGCGTGAGTGTGTCAGCCTACATCCTCATCCAGACGGAGGTCGGCAAGGCGGCGGAGGTCGCCGAGAAGGTCGCCGAGATCCAGGGCGTCGACGCCGCCGACGACGTGACCGGCCCCTACGACGTGATCGTGCGAGCGGAGGCCGGCAGTGTCGACGACCTAGGCAAGCTCGTCGTGTCGAGGATTCAAGCCATACCCGGTATCACCCGGACCTTGACCTGCCCAGTCGTCCACCTGTGAGTAGCCCTGTGTCAAGCCGCCGGGGTCAGGTGCTGTTGGGCACCGCGGTGGAGTGCGGGGTCGTAGGCGACGCCGTCTTGCCAGCAGCGCCAAATCACGCGCAGCCAGGCGCGGGCCAG
>JALZEO010000305.1 GCA_030862025.1 Actinomycetota bacterium
CCGACCACCTCCGACAAGTACGAGGCGGCCGGCTCCGGGTAGCAGTCGACGAGCCAACCGAGGACGTTCGCGACGGTGGCGCGGGCGTAGGTGTCGCGGCTCACCGCAGGACGGTAGCGATGAGCGAGTGAGGCGGTGTTGCGTCGTAGGAGACCCTTGCTGGCGAGCCGCGTCATCGTGGTCATGACGGTCGTGTAGGCGAGCTGCCTGCGATCGGCAAGACGATCGTGAACGTCCCGCACGGTGGCCTCATCGAGCTCCCACATGACGTCCATGACGTCCTGCTCCAAGGGCCCCAGGACGCTCTCCAGCGGGTCGATTCGCCTCCCCATGGCCCACCTCGCACAGTCACTCCGCTCGCCAGCCAAGCGTGACCGCTCGGCTGGCAGCGTGACGATCTGTCACCGCAAAAGAAGTCTACCCCTTGGCATGGAAAACCTGGCCAGGTTGAGCGCCGAGCGGCGCAGGCTCTCTCCGCCGGCGCTCACCGTCGGCGGTGCTGGACGACGAGGGCGAACTCGTCGGCGGCCAGGCTCGCACTGCCGACGAGCCCACCGTCGAGGTCGGGCTGGGCCATGAGCTCGCGGACGTTGCCGCCGTCCATGCTCCCCCCGTACTGCACCCGAACCCCGGCCGCGAAGTCCTCGTCATAGACGTCGGCGAGCGTTTCGCGCACTGCGGCGCACATCTCCTGAGCGTCCTCCGGCGTCGCATTCTGACCGGTGCCGATGGCCCAGATCGGTTCGTAGGCGATGACGAGGTCACCAGGATCGTCCACCTTCACTCCCTCGAGGCTGCCGGTCAGCTGGTCGAGGACGACGTCACGGGCACGACCCTCGGAGCGCTCTTCCTCGGTTTCCCCCACGCAGACGATGGGCCTCATGCCGTGAGCGACGACCGCCTTGGCCTTGCGGTTGACCATCTCGTTGTCCTCCCCAAACATCTGGCGGCGCTCGGAGTGACCGAGGACAACGTAACGGACGTCGAGCCGGACGAGCATCGGCGGCGAGATCTCCCCGGTGTAGGCCCCCTCCTTCTCCCAGTGGCAGTTCTGGGCGCCGAGGGCGATCGGCAGATGGTCGGAGTCGACGAGCGTCTGAACCGAGCGCAGCGCGGTGAACGGTGGGCAGACCACCACTTCCTGCCCCTCATAGTCCTGCTCGTCCAAGTTGTAGGCCAGCTTCTGCACGAGCTGGATCGCTTCCAGGTGATCCTTGTGCATCTTCCACTGGCCCGCCATGATCGGCTGCCGCTCAGCCACACGTCCCCCTTCCCGATAGCTACAGGGCCGACCCTAGCTGGCCGTGCCGGGCGTGGGACCGCCCGGACGACGCCCAACAGGCCGCTCCACCGGGCTTCGAATTGTCTCTGCGGGAAGGACCGTCTCGCGAATCTCGGCGAAGTGGCAGCGGCTGGGGTGACCGTGGCCGAAGCGGTCAATGAGGTCAGGATCCACGCTGGCGCAGATGTCCTGCGCCTTCCAACAACGCGTCCGGAAGGAACAGCCCGACGGCAGGTTTGCCGGGCTCGGCAGATCGCCTTCGAGGATGATGCGTTCCCGTTCGCCACGCAGTGAAGGGTCCGGGATCGGCGCCGCCGACAGCAGGGCCTGCGTGTAGGGATGGGTGGGGCGCTCGTAGATGTCGGTGTCGTCCCCGAACTCGACGATCTTGCCCAAGTACATGACCGCGACCTTGTCGGAGATGTGCCGGACCACGGACAGGTCGTGGGCGATGAAGATGTAGGCGAGACCGAAGTCGTCCTGGATCTCCTCGAAGAGGTTGATGACCTGCGCCTGCACGGACACGTCGAGGGCGGAGACTGGCTCGTCGCAGATGATGATGTCGGGATTGAGGGCCAGCGCCCGTGCCACGCCGATCCTCTGCCGCTGCCCACCTGAGAACTGGTGCGGGTAGCGGTTGAGGTGGCCGGGGTCCAGCCCCACTCGCTCGAGCAGCTCGCGGGCGCGCTGGCGGCGCTCCCGCTTCGGGACGATCCCACGGTGGATCTGCCACGGCTCCATGAGGATGTCCCCCACCGTCATACGTGGGTTCAGCGACGCGTAGGGATCCTGGAACACGATCTGAAGGTCGCGCCGCAGCACTCGCAACCGTCGCTTCGACATCGCGAAGATGTCCTCCCCGCGGAAGTAGGCGTGCCCTTGGCTCGGCTCCTCGAGGCGGAGGAGGGTGCGCGCGATCGTGGACTTGCCACAACCGGACTCGCCGACCAGGCCGAGGGTGTCGCCGCGGCGAAGCTGGAAGCTCACACCGTTGACCGCCTTGACGTCGCCGACGTGACGCTTGAAGACGATCCCGCGACTGATCGGGAACCACTTCACCAGGTTCTCGACGCTGAGCAGCACCTCGCCCTGCCCGCGGACCCGACCGTTGAGGTCAGTTGCCACGGAGCACCTCCTCATAGAAGTGGCAGGCGCTGTGACGACCGACGTCGACGTTGTAGAGAGGCGGTGTCTTCTCCTGGCAGAGCGGGCGCCTGTAGGGACACCGGGGGTGGAACTCGCAGCCGGGTGGGATGTGGAGAAGGTTCGGCGGGGCCCCGGTGATGGGATCGAGGCGCTTGCCTTTCTGGTCGGCACGGGGGATCGAGCGCATGAGCCCGAGCGTGTAGGGGTGGGCGGGGTCGCCGTAGAGGTCGTGGATGGGAGCGCGCTCCATGATCCTACCGGCGTACATGACGCAGACCCTGTCGGCGACTTCCGCCACGACGCCGAGGTCATGCGTGATGAGGAGGAGGCCCATACCGCTCTCCGCCTGCAGGTCGGCCAGCAGTTGCATGATCTGAGCTTGTACCGTTACGTCGAGGGCGGTCGTCGGCTCGTCGGCTATCACGACGTCGGGGTCGAGGGCGAGCGCCATGGCGATCATGACCCGCTGGCGCATCCCACCGGAGAACTGGTGGGGGTAGTCGTCGAGACGGTTCTTCGCCGAGGGGATGTGCACCCGATCCATCAGCTCGATCGCCTTCTTTCGGGCCTCGCCCTTGGAGAGCCCCTGATGGATCCTGAACATCTCGGCGATCTGAAAGCCCACGGTGAAGACGGGGTTCAGGG
>JALZEO010000318.1 GCA_030862025.1 Actinomycetota bacterium
GGGTAGGAGACCGTTGCGGTGCCCGGCACGCTGCCGGGCTGGCTGCTTCGCCCGTCACCCGGCAGGGGACTGCCGGCTCCCTCTGGCGCCTCCTCCCCCTCGCGGGCGCAGGAGACCAGCAGCGCCGCGGCGGCTACCGCGGAGAACCCCATGAGGGCGAGGCGGCGCAGCGCCTCCCGCCGGTCGAGCAGCCCCTCGGCATGGTCGACCGCCACCTCCTCCGCCAGGTAACGCCGCAGGTGACCGTCCATGCCGCCATCCTAAACGGTCCAGGTCCGGTTTAGGCGACTAGCTGCGTGGAGCCAGCTCCACTTCTTCCTCGGGGAGCCCGCGCCCGAGTTCGACGACGAAGTCCACGAAGGCGGCGACCTGTGGCGGTTGCTCGCGCTGCCTCGCGACCAGCAGGTAGAGGCTGCGCACGATCGGAAGGCCGACCAGCCTCACCGCCCGCGCCCGACCGCTGAGGGGCGGATGCAACGCCCGCGCCGACAGAAGACCGATACCCAACCCGGCCTCGACCGCGGATAGCACCGCCCGGCTGCTGGTCAGTCGCAGCACCTCGTGATGGGGAGGCAGAGACAGGCCACGCGCGGTTACTGCCTCCAGAAACGTGCGCAGCGTCCCCGAGCCCTCCTGGCGGAGAATGAGCCGCTCTCCAGCCAACGCCTCCAGCCGCACGGCCGACCGCGCCGCCAGCGGGTGGGCCGCGGGAATGGCGAGCACAATCTCGTCCTGGGCGATCGCCTCGCAGCGCAGACGCGGATGATCGACTGCCAGGCCCGAAAACCCGATGTGCCACTCACCGGTCAGCACCTGCGACGGCACGACGGCCGAGTCCGTGACCCACTCGCGGGTCGTGACCTTGGGGTGGCGGGCGCGGAAGCGGACCACCAGGTCGGGCACGACGAACTCGCCGGGCGTACTGCTGGCCACGATGCGGATGTCCCCCGAGAGATCGATGCGCGGATGGGGGACCGCGTCACGCAGCGCCTCGTACTCGAGCAGGGTGCGTCGGGCGAACGCCAGGAGCCGCTCGCCCGCAGCGGTCAGTCGTACGCCACCACCCGTGCGTGCCAGCACGTTCGTGCCCAGCTCGGCCTCCAAGCGCTGCACCTGGCGGCTCACACCCGGCTGGCTCCGCTCGAGCCGGCGCGCGGCTTCCGAGAAGCTGCCGCACTCGACCGCAGCGCAGAAGGCCCGCAATTGTTCGATGTCCATGTACGAGCCGCGCTCCCTCCGCTGCCGTCAGTCGACACCCGGCTCTCAGTATGCCGGCTGGGCCATGCCGATTTGGTATGGCTGCTTGACGTTTGTTCTACCTCCCCGGTTGAGTCGGGGCCAGCGCCGGCTCCGCTGACCGGTACGGGGACCATCTGAGAGGAGCACCGTGAGCACGACAACGCTGGGCGCCCGCGGTGCGGCGCTCGACCAGGCCATCGCCGCCGTCATCGCTCCCCAGGCTGCGGAAGTCGACGCCGAGGGGCGCTTTCCGCGGGAGGGCATCAATGCGCTGCGGGAGGCCGGCATCCTCGGGCTCGTGAGCGCGTCTGAGGTGGGCGGAGCTGGCGAAGGTCTGGACGCGGCGGCCCACGTCGTGGAAAGCCTGGCCCGGGCCTGTGGCTCCACCGCCATGGTGGTGATGATGCACTACGCCGCGGTGGCGGTCCTCGAGGCGTACGGACCCGAGGACGTGCGGGAGGCGATCGCGCGGGGCGAGCACCTCACCACCCTGGCCCTGTCCGAATACGGTTCGCGCAGCCACTTCTGGACCCCGATGAGCGTGGCATCGCGACAGAACGGCCAGGTTGGCCTGGAAGCTCGCAAGAGCTGGGTGACATCGGCGGGCGAGGCTGACAGCTACCTCTGGTCGAGCCGCCCGCTCGACGCCGCCGGACCGATGACGCTGTGGCTCGTGCCAGCCGACACGGGCGGCTTGCGAGTCGGCCCACCCTTTGACGGGCTCGGCCTGCGAGGTAATGCCTCGACATCGATCACGGGGGAGGACGTCGCCGTCTCCGAGTCCGCACGACTGGGTGAGGACGGCGCGGGTCTCGACATCGCCCTTCAGATCATCGTGCCCTGGTTCCTGATCCTGAATGCCGCCGTGAGCATCGGCACGATGGAGGCGGTGACGGCCGAGGCCTTGACGCACCTGCAGAGCACGCGCCTCGAGCACCTGGGCATCTCCCTCGCGGAACAGCCGGTGACCCGCTTGGAATTCGCGCGCATGCGCCTCAGCACCGACGAGGCCAGGGCACTGCTGTCAGACACCCTGGCTGCGCTCGAAGCGGGACGCGAGGACGCTCAGCTGCGCGTCCTGGAGATCAAGGCCGCAACGGCCGAGAAAGCCCTGGCCGTCACCGATCTGGCGCTGCGGATCTGCGGTGGGGCCGCCTTCCGTAAGGAGCTCGGCGTGGAGCGCCGCTTCCGCGACAGTCGGGCCGCCCGGGTCATGGCACCCACCACCGAGCACCTGCTGGACTTCATCGGCCGGGCCCTGACCGGCCAGCCACTCTTCGATGAGGTGAAGACGTAATGCCGGAAACGACCCTGCTCATGGGGGCCGTCGCCTACGACCCGAAGGTCGTCACCATCTGGGACGGTTTTCGTGCCTGGCTGCTCCGTCAGGGGTTGCCCTTCGACTACGTCCTCTACTCCCACTATGAGCGGCAGGTCACGGATCTGATCGCTGGCCGTATCCACGCCGCGTGGAACTCTCCGCTCGCGTGGGTACGGGCGCGGCGCCTGGCCGACGCACGGGGTGTGGGGCTGCGTGCGCTGGTCATGCGTGATACCGACCGCGACCTGACCTCGGCAGTGGTCGTCCGCGCCGACGCGGACTTCGAGGTCCCCACCGATCTCAAGGGCCACGTCGTGGCAACCGGGGCCGTGGACTCGCCCCAGGCCACCCTCATTCCCCTCTCGCACTTGCGTTCGTGTGGGGTGACTCCGGGCGCCGACAGCGAAATCCGCCGTTTCGACGTCGGGGTCGGGCTGCACGGCGACCACGTCGGAGGCGAGCGGCACGCCGCCAGAGCGCTGCTCGCCGGGGAAGTGGACGCCGCGTGCCTGCTCGACGCGAACCATCTCCTTTTCAGTCACGAGGGCACCCTGCCGGCCGGGTCGACCAGGGTGCTGAGCCAGACACCTCGCTTTGACCACTGCAACATGACCGTGCGGGATGACGCCCCCAGCGAATCCGTCACACGCTTCCGCGACCTGCTGCTAGCGATGTCCTACGCGGATCCCGAGGTGCGGCCCCTCCTCGACCTCGAAGGGCTGAAGAGGTGGGAGGAGGGTCGGACGAGCGGCTACGGGCAGCTCGAGAACGCTGTCGACGAAGCCGGCTTCTACGATCGGGAGGGTCATGTCACGGCAGCGGACTATCGACCTTGAGGATCTCGGGTTCGAGCGCGGTGCGCACCTGCTGATTGCCGGTGCGCTCGAGGAGCTTGATGCCGGAGACACCCTCGTCGTGCGGGGTCGCGACCCTGCTCTCGAGATGCACTTGCGGGCCTGGTGCAGGCGCACCGGTCATGCCTTCGCGCCATCCGACGAGGGATTCGATCCGCTACCGGTCGAGGGTCGCTCGGCCACGGCTGGCCAGCTGATCCGAGGCACCGCGGGCGACGCACGGCTCGCGGCCGCTGAGCGCGCCGGCGGGGCGGAACCGGGGGGCATCGTGTCGGAGGCGCCGGCGCACTGGGGGCTGGCGGCACGAGGCGCACTCGTCGAGGCCGGAGGCCCGGAGGTCGATTTCGACCTG
>JALZEO010000335.1 GCA_030862025.1 Actinomycetota bacterium
CCCGCCGCCGGCGGCAGGCCCCCCGCCGCCCAGACCACGCACGGCTGCCGTCCCCGGGATGACGTACTCCAGGGTACCGGTTGGGGCACCGGTCCCCCGCGGCGTCGCACCTGCCGTGGCACCGCCACGGGACCCGTTGAGCGTCCTGCCCGAGGCTCGGCCTCCTGAAGGCCTCCCCGAACCCTCCGCCGAACCCGCAGTGCAACTGGCCGTGGAGGTCCCAGCGTCCGAGTCGGGATCGCGGTCCGGGCTCGTCGTAGGCATCGCCGTCGCGACACTGCTCGCAACAGCCGGCGTCTTCAGCAGGGTCGTGCTCTTCGGACAACCCTGGTCCTAGCTCTTCGGGGACCTGTAGGGAGTGAATGGCCTCGCCACCGGCCCGGGCGCCCACCGTCCCCGCCCTTGCGCCTCCCGGCGAGCTCTCGATCCCCAGGGAAGAGGAAGATTTCAGCCGCGTTGTCACACCGCCCAACTACCTTCTGGAGAAGAGAAGAAGGGGAGGATCATGGGGGGAGACGGCTTGCCGACTGCCCCCGCGACGTGGACTCTTGAGCGCGTTCACGTCGATCCTGTTGAGGTGGTGGCGGTTGTGGGGTACCGTCGCAGCGCCTCGGCGGGCTTCGTGGGCCACGCAACGACGGGGACCGGCCGGCTACTCCTGCTCCCTACGGCGGCGCATCGCACCGCGGCGGTGGGGGCCGCAGCCCAAAGGAGTGAACATGCGCCATTACGAGATGATGCTCATCATGAGCGACGACCTCGACGACGAGGCCGTGCAAGCGTTCGTCGAACGTGTCGAGAGCCAGATCTCCACATCCGGTGGCCGAATTTTGAAGAGGGACTACTGGGGCAGGCGGCCTCTGGCCTACGAGATCGACCACCGCAGCTACGGCTACTACGCAGTGATCGATTTCGAGATGGAGCCCGAGCCGCTCGTGGAGATCGAGCGGCAGCTGAAGATCAACGACAATGTCGTGCGCTTCAAAACCCTCCGACCCGATATCAGGGTCCGCAAGCCGTCGCGCCCCCGAGTTCGCGCTTGAGCGTCAGGGTGGGCCGGCCAGGGCGAGGCGGTTGCTCGCCCGTCGGACTTGCCGAATTCGAGAAAAAGGAGCCATCGTGGCCAGCCACGAGAATTACGTGACGATGGTGGGCAACCTCGTCGACGAGCCAGATCTGCGCTTCACGGGTAACGGCGCCGCGGTCTGCTCCATTCGCATCGCCTCTTCCCGGCGCTACCGCGACAATGACGGCAACTGGCAGGACGGCGAAACTACGTTCATGTCAGTCAACGCCTGGCGCTCCCTGGGAGAGAACGCGGCCGAGAGCCTCCACCGCGGCGATCGCGTCGTCGTGGTTGGCCGTCTCCGTGTCAGATCATATGAGGATCGCGAAGGCGCGACGAAGTGGGTGACGGAGATCGAGGCCGACGAGATCGCACCGAGCCTGCGATTTGCTTCCGCGAAACTCTCGAAGAGCGGTCGCTCGAGCACACCCGCGCCACCCGTGTCGGACTTCGGTGCGGTGCCAGCGGCGCCAGACATGGATGACGTGCCCTTCTAGGGCATGAAGGAGAAGAACAATGCCATTTCGGCAGTCCAAGCCAAAGGTGTGCCAGTTCTGTAAGCAGGGTGTCCACTACATCGACTACAAGGACCTGCAGACGCTGAGGGGCTACCTCAACGAACGAGGAAAGATCAAGGCCAGGCGCACGTCAGGCGCATGTCCTCAGCACCAGCGCCAACTCTCGATCTCCGTGAAGAACGCTCGCGACATGGCGCTCATCCCTTACACGGCCCGCTAGTGGCCTGCACTGCCCGCTAGCCGCGATCGATCCACAAGGACTGGGCGCGTGAGGATCATACTGAAACAGGAGGTGGACAACCTCGGTCTGGCTGGCGACGTCGTGGAGGTCGCCGACGGCTATGCGCGGAACTACCTCATTCCCCGGGAGCTCGCCATAAAGGCCACGAGGGGAGCGTTGAAGCAGGCCGAACTCCTCACCCGCGCTCGCAAGGCCCAGGAGGCGAAGACCCTCGGAGCGGCCGAGCAGTATCGCGAGGTGCTCGAGTCGCGTGCACTTCGCATTCCCATGCGCGTGGATGAGCGCGGTCACCTCTACGGATCTGTCGGGCCGGTCGAGGTGCAAAAGGCCTTGACGGAACGCGGTCACGACATCGAGAGACGGCGGATCGACCTCAAGCATCCGATCAAGGAGATCGGCTCCTACAGCGTCACCATACGACTACACCCCCAGGTTTCGACCGAGTTGCCCCTCGAGGTCGTCGACGCCGAGGGCCGGGTGAGTTCGGAAGAGGTATCTGGCGGCGGCGAAGGACCCTCGGTCGGGGAAGGACCGACCGCGGCTGCCGAAACCGATGAAGCCGCACAGCCGGAACCCGCCGCTGGCGGAACACGCGAGGGGTCCGAAGGCGGGCCAACACGCAGCCGCCGCAGTCAGCAGGCAAGCGAACAGGAGACGTAGCGCGGGGAAGGAGTGGACGTGGTCGTCGACCAGCGTCCCGGACGCCAACAGGGCGCTTCTTCCCCCGCCCAACACCTCACCACATTCGACCGCACGCCGCCCCACCACGTGGAGGCGGAGGTCGCGGTACTCGGCGCTGTTCTTCTCTCGCGGGCAGCGCTCGCTGAAGTCGTCGAGATCCTTCAGGCTGACGATTTTTACCGTGCTAGCCATCGCACGGTCTACGAAGCGGTGCTCGACCTTTTCGCCCGTGGCGAGGTTGTTGATCCCATTACGGTAGTGGACTGCCTTGTACGGGCCAGCAAGCTCGATGACATCGGTGGTGCGAGCGCGATCCATGATCTGGTCGCGGCGGTCCCGACAGCAGCCAACGCTGTCTACTACGCCCGGATCGTGCGCGACAATGCGTTATTGCGGCGCCTCATCGACGCTGGCACGAAGGTCGTCTCGCTCGGGTACGAGGGCAGCGAGGACGTCAACACGACCGTCGACCGGGCAGAGCAGCTTGTGTACGACGTGTCTCAGGGCCGCGTCTCCTCTGAGGTCTCTCCCCTCAAGGAGTTGCTCAGTGAGGGATTCGAGCGGATCGAGCGGCGCTATGAGAACCGCTCCGAGGTCACGGGGTTGCCTACAGGTTTCAACGATCTCGACCGCCTCACCGCCGGTCTGCACAAGCAGAACCTCATCATCATCGCGGCGAGGCCTGCCATGGGGAAATCCTCGCTCAGCCTCGGCATCGCCCAGTACGTGACGGTGGAGATCCGACGGCCCGCGGTCATATTCAGCCTGGAGATGAGTAAAGCGGAGATCGTCGATCGGATTCTGTCTTCGGAGGCCCGTATCGACTCATCAAAGGTGAGGACGGGGCGTCTCGATGATGCCGACTGGGCGTCCCTGTCCGACGCGATGGGCCGGCTCGCTGAAGCACCCTTGTTCATCGACGACACCCCATCGATCACGCTCATGGAGATCCGCTCGAAGTGTCGAAGGATGAAGCAACGCAGCGACCTCGACCTCGTGATCGTCGACTACCTCCAGCTCATGCAGTCGCACCGGCGTGTGGATAACCGCCAGCAGGAGGTCTCCGAGTTCTCCCGCGGCTTGAAGATGCTCGCGAAGGAGCTCGATGTTCCGGTCATAGCGCTGTCGCAACTGTCGCGACAGCCTGAGACCCGCAGCGACAAACGCCCGCAACTGTCCGACCTCCGCGAATCCGGTGCGCTCGAACAAGACGCCGATGTGGTCTCCTTCATCTACCGCGACGAGGTCTACGAGGAAAACTCCGACCAGAAGGGCATCGCCGAACTCATCGTCGCAAAGCATCGCAACGGGCCTACCGGTGTGGTCAAGCTGGCCTTTCTCGATCACTTCACGAAGTTTGCGAACCTCGCTCATTCGGCCGTTCCCGCGCGTGCCTAGGACGAGGGCGCGTTCACGTGCGCCACACCTACGCGTCCTGCTCCGAATCACCGGAGGATCCGCCAGATCGACACTACGGTCAGCGGATTCGCCTCCCGTTGTGGAAGACGAGGATCGCGAGGGTCGGGCACATATCCGCCGCTGCTACGAGCTCGGTCCTGGAGGCAGCCTGAGGATCGACCACGACGGCTATGCCTTCCTCATCCAACTCGAAGACGCCAGGAGCAACCCGTGCGCACACGCCGGAACCGATGCAGAGGGTCCGATCGACGCGGACCTCGAGTGACATGGTCCTCGCACCCTAGCCCGAGTACGGGGTGACACCGCGCAGTTCGCGATCCGCGCGCGATGACGTCACCGGACCCAGGCGGTAGGGCGGATGTGCGGACCGAGATCGGTGAGTTGTTCTGCAGCTTCCCCAGATCGCCGTGTTCGGACGGCGAGGTGGCGCCAGACTGAACCACCCGCCCGCTAGCTCGATCCGAGAAGGTGTACCGTCAAGCGGGCCTGGAACCTGCCTCGGCTGCCATGAGCAGCAGGCCGCCGTCCACGACAAAGGATTCACCGGTGACGTAGGAGGCCTCCTCGGACGCGAGCCACCTAATGGCGTAGGCGATCTCGATGGCATGACCCGGCCGGCCCAGCGGGATGCCCGGACGGTCGTGGTCGGCTGGATCCTCGTCGTGTTGCCCGGTCATCTTTGTGGAGATTTCACCTGGCGCGATCGCGTTGACGGTAATGCCGTGTTCGGCCAGTTCCAGCGCCGCCACCTTGACTAGGAGCCCGAGCCCGCCCTTGGACGCACAGTAGGCGACTGAACCTGCCAAGGGCACATGCTCATGAACCGACGTGACAGCAATGATCCGTCCGCCCCCCTGCCGTGTGACCATCCGACGCGCAGCAGCCTGCATGCACAGAAAGGCTCCCGTAAGGTTGACGTCCAGCACGCGCTGCCAGGCCCCAACGTCGTGCTCCAAGAACGGTGCTGCATGTCCCTCGCCTGCGTTGTTCACGAAGACGTCGAGTTGACCCAACTCGTTGCAGAGTTGGTCCACGACGGGAGGACCGGCACCTGGGTCGGCGAGGTCGAGGCGTCGCACAGCCAGTCGACGGCCAGCGTTGCGAACGTCTTTGATCGTGCCGTTCACACCTTCCGCGTCGTCGTACCAGGTGATGCCGACGTCGTAACCGTTCTCGGCGAGCACGACCGCTGTCGCCTTGCCGATGCCGGAACTCGCGCCGGTGACGATGGCTGTTCGAACCACTGGACCGCCTCCAACAGATCCCGCTCGGAGTCTCCCGCAACCCACCAGATGGCTCCACTCAGGAACAGAGCCGTTGCTGCTCCCCCGGAGCTCACCTGAACGTGTGCTCAGCCGCGTGAGCTCGCCTCGAAGCGCGCAGAGAGAAGACGGACCTCTCAGGCGAGACGTGCCGCGTGGTCACGATCGGGAGATGCTCGAGCCCGACGCCTAACCTAGACTGTGGCACCAGGAGAGGAGTCAGCAATCGAACCAGGCCAGATCGTCAAGGGCACCGTGGTCCGACTCGAGGACTACGGAGCCTTCGTCGAAGTGAAATCCGAAGGCTCGGGTGCTGTCACGGGCCTCGTCCACGTGTCAGAGGTAGACGTCCACTTCGTCGACAATATCTACGCCCACCTCACTGAAGGCCAGGAGGTCGAGGTCAGGGTCCTGGCCATCAGGGACGACGGCAAGGTCGAACTGTCTATCAAGCAGGTTGATGCGGATTGGCAGGAGCAGCCGCCGTCGGCGCGCAAGAGCAGGCTCGACAAGGACTTCGACAAGCGTCTGCGAAAGTTCATGCACAAGTCGCAGACCATCCAGGGGGAGCGTCGCCGCCAACAGCGTGACCGCCTGGACTGAGGCCCCTCGGCTGGATGCGTGCGAGCGATTCCCAGGTAGCACCTGCAGACTTGAACCGAGCCGAGACCGATTGCCTGACAACAGTGCCTCAGCCACGTACTAGGGTTCCTCCGGGGCTTGCAGGGGAGAGGACGTGGTGGGGGCGAGTTGAAGCGTGGGGCATTCGTTCGAGCGCTGGTCTGTGTCTTGTTGCTGGCCGTATCTGGCGTTGTCTACGCGGACGAGCTAACCACCGCCCAGGTGCGCCAACAGCAGTTGCAGGAGCAGCTGCAGGCCGCGGCCGACGAGTTCGCTGCCCTGCAGGCACGCGCGGCGGAGTTCGAGTCGCATCGCGACGACTTGTCCAGGCAGCTGGCAGCGCTCCAGAGTGAGCTGCACGACTCTCAGGTGCGGCTGGATGACCGCGTGCGACGGCTCTACGTTCGCGGCGAGACGAGCCCCGCTGTCATGGTGCTCTCGGCAGAGAGCCCATCGGCTGCCATGGAGCGTGCCGCAATTGCAGCCCGCCTCATTCGCGACGATCGCGCCACGATCCAGCAGGTCTCCGTGCAGCGAAGGCAACTGGCAGCAGTTGCCACGCGCTTCGGGCAACAGCAGCAGGCGCTTGACGAGGCCGTCCGACGTCAGCAGGAGGTCTCGACGATTCTGCAGGAGAGCTTGGCCGAAGCCGCTGCCGAAATCGGGGCCTTGCAGGAAGAGGAGCGTCGGCAGGAGGATGCCCGGCTCCTGGAGAGGCAACGTCTCGAGGGGCTGCGTCTTGAGGAGCAGCGCCGCTTGGACGAACAGCGTCGACGTGAACAGGCCGAGCGACGGAGGACCGACGAGGAGCAGCGCCAGCCCGCCCAAATCAGGCAACGTCAGCTGGAGAAGATCGCTCCTGCCCGGCCACCTGCCGTGGCCCGGCCTCAGCCCCCACCGCCGCTTCGACCCAACGTCGGCCGAGGCCGTGCCCCTGAAGGTAGTTACGTGTGTCCGGTGGTCGAACCGCGGGCGTTCAGCGATACCTGGGGAGCTCCACGTTCAGGCGGTCGCCACCACCAGGGAACGGACATCTTCGCTCCCCACGGCACCAACGTGGTTGCCATTGTCACTGGGGTGGTGGACTTGCGCGGATATGGAGCGTTAGCCGGATGGTGGCTTGCGCTGCGAGGTGACGACGGAACGACGTACTGGTATCTGCATCTGCAGCGCTATGCCGTAGCGGACGGAGCTCGCGTTTCTGCTGGCCAGCAGATCGGTTACAACGGTGACACGGGGAACGCGCAAGGAACGCCGCCCCACCTGCATTTCGAGCAGCACCCTGGCGGTGGAGCGGCTGTGAACCCCTACCCCCTCCTCAGACGGGTCTGCGGCTGATCGCCAACCGCACTTTCCGGTGTTGGACCTGGGGTGGTACCGGAATCGAACCTCGTTGTTGCCAGCTTTCGAACACCTTCGTCTCGCGCCGTCTCGATCTGAACCAGAAGGTGAGACCTGTCTTGTGCAGCCACCTGGCAGGTCGGATCGCCGGCTCCCCCGTCGTTCACGACCTCAAGCCGCAATCCGTCGACCTTGACCCCAATTGGGGGCTGGTGGGCAGGTAACGAGTGTGGCTGAAGTTGCCCTTGGCGAAGGCGAGGATCTTGGTGGGTTGCACGGCGAAGACCAGCGCGAGATGGCACGCGTCCGGCTTGGATGGACTGCGAACAGCGCCTGGGTGGGTGAAGCCAGCGTCGGTGACTCGGAACTGCCACTGGCCGTCCCACTTGGTGGCCCAGACGGCAGCCAGTCGTTCGAGGGTCGGTCTGTCGGTGATCCGCTCGGCCTGTCCTTCGACCATCACGTCGAGTCCCTGGTCCCATTGGTTGCAGCCTGTGGTCAGCACGACGTCGGGGTTGCTGGTCAGGTTCAGGGCCTTCTGTTCCGTAGGACCGGTGCAGAAGTGGAGGGTGTCGTCGAGCCACACTGCGACGAGCGGCGTGACGTGGGGTCGCCCGTCGGCGCGGACGGTCGTGAGCCAGAACAGCTGCGCGGTCTTCGGCGCCTCTCGCGTGGTCGCCCACGGCGTGGCCTGGGTGCCGGGGTCGCTGAATCGCTCGGCGAGCTCGGTTATCGGTTCATCCATGATCGCTCCGATCCTTGAGCCGAGGTGCGTGTGTTGCCTGAGGCTGCACGTCAACGTTGCCAGCGGCAAGACCGCCAACTCCGGTCCTGAGCCAGACCGTCACCGCGGCAGCTCAAGGCGGACTTCGTTCGCTCCAACGCGTCTGCGGGTCCTCCCCGTGACCTTGCCCCCAGGGAAGGTTCTAGGCTGGTTCCTTGGCGTGCAGGCAGAGGGTGGAGATGGTGCTAGACCCCACCCATGCTTCTGCGGCTGAAGTGCGCAGCTGCATCGAACGGGCCGGCTTCGAGGTGATGTCAGTGTGAGCCAGGTCGGGGACGAAGTGCCCTCAATGCCCTACTGGGCCGAGGAACCGTCTGGAGACCGAGGTCGCTTCCGTGCCCGGATAGGGGGGCTGCACTGTTCGCTGTGCACGCGCACTCTCGATAAGGCGCTCAGCCAACGTCCGGGCGTCTACAAGGTGGCCGTGAGCCTCACGCACGAGCAGGCTCTGGTGGAATACGACCCCACGCAAGTCCGTCCCGCAGAGCTGGCCAGCACGCTTCGCGACATCGGTTATCCGCCGCGGGATCCGCGCAAGCTTCGCCCCTATGAGGAGGAGGAGGGTGAGCTCTTCCGTGAGGCCCTCCGCCTCATCGCCGTCATGGGCTTTGGTCTGGCGACGATGGGGCTGCTGGTCGGCGACCAGTGGCCCTGGTCGATCATCTGCTCGACCCTGGTCGGGACCACGTTCCTCGGCTTGGCCTTCCTGCTGCTGCGCAACCGCGGGCTGGCGACCGCGCTGTTGACCGTGCTGGGAATGGCGGTAGTGACCGGCGCCGCGCTGATCGGAAGCGTCGCCATCCCCGACGCTTACATTCCCTGGATACTGTTCGCGTTCGCTGTGGTAGTGGTTTTCGGGTTCGCCCGGCACATCGTGATCATGACCCTGCAGTCCCTGCAGCGCAGGATCCTTAACCAGCACGTGATGTTGGAGGCGGCTGCGCAGGCGGGGCTGGCAGGGGGCGTCCTCGGCCTCGTCTGGCAACGCCCCGGCTACCCAACCGCGGGCTTCTTCGGGGTCGCGGTGCTGGTGACCAACTACCACATCTTCTCCGAGTGGCTGTCGCTGCTCGTGAAGACGCGCAGCTCACAGGCGGTCAAACGCCTGCTCGAGCTCCAGCCCGACGTGGCGCGGGTGGTGCGAGACGGCGCAGAGGAAGAGATCCCCACCGCCGACCTGGCTGTGGGCGACCTGGTTCGGATACGTCCCGGCGAGCGGGTGCCGGTAGATGGCCAGGTGGTCGGGGGCTACTCAGCCGTCAACCAGGCACTGGTGACGGGAGAGCCCATCCCGGTCGAAAAGGCTGAAGGCGGCCACGTGATCGGCGGCTCGATCAACGGAGCTGGAACCTTGTTGGTGCGCGTGTCGGCCGTGGGCGAGGAGACCTTCCTGCAGCTGGTAGCCCGGCACATCGTGATCATGACCCTGCAGTCCCTGCAGCGCAGGATCCTTAACCAGCACGTGATGTTGGAGGCGGCTGCGCAGGCG
>JALZEO010000008.1 GCA_030862025.1 Actinomycetota bacterium
CTTCATGTGTGACCCGGATGCTCCCGACGCCTCGTGCCCGGCCGGTCCCCACGAGGGCGCCCAGGCTGTCCTGCGCTCGACCCAGCTTGTCGAGCTGCCCGTGGGCGCGAGCGACGACCGGGTGGCCGGCTCGATCGACATCGAGCGCGCCCTGGCTGAGGGAGCTCGGGCGTTTGAGCCCGGCCTGCTCGCTGCCGCGAACCGAGGCATCCTCTACGTCGACGAGGTGAACCTGCTGTCCGACCACCTCGTCGACCTCCTCCTCGACGCTGCGGCCATGGGCATGAACCATGTGGAGCGCGAAGGAGTGTCGGTTCGCCATGCCGCTCGCTTTCTCCTCGTCGGGACGATGAACCCCGAGGAAGGCGAACTCCGACCGCAGCTGCTGGATCGCTTCGGTCTCACCGTGGAGATCACCGCCCCGCGTGACCGCGATCTCCGGGCCGAGGTCGTCCGGCGCCGTCTGGCGTACGAAGCCGACCCGGTGGGGTTCTCGTCCCGCTTCGAGTCGGACGAGACCCGGGTGGCGACGCAGATCCTCGCCGCCCGCGGGCTGCTCGACGAGGTGGACCTGCCCGAGCGGGAACTTGACCGCATCGTGGCGGTCTGCGCGGCCTTCGAGGTTGACGGGCTGCGGGCCGACATCATCACGGCGAAAGCGGCTCGGGCTCATGCTGCCTGGGAGGGTCGAACCACGGTGGGGCGCAGCGATGTTCGGTGCGCCGCGCTGCTCACCCTGCCGCATCGTCGTCGACGTCAGCCGTTCGAGTCCCCCGGGATCGACGAGGACCTGCTCGACCGAGTCCTCGACGACGGCTTCAGGCCCCATCCTCCCCCCAGCCCTGGTAGCCGTAACGGCACACCCGAGCAGGATTCGGGCCAGCACGACCCGTCAAAGGATGGGACCGGACCTCAAGATGTGGGGAGCAGGCAGAGCGGGCCCAGGCCGGCACCCAGCCGCGCGCGCGACGATCGCGCCATGCCAGCCGACGAGCGCCGTCCCACGGGTGAAGCGCCCTCCGTCGCCTCCGGTGGCCGGCAAGACCACGACCGTCCGGGTGTTTCGCTGCCCGAGCGTTCCTTTGCTGCGGGGCAAGCCTTCCGCCCGGTACTGCTCACCCTCCCGGGAGTAGGCGCCGGGGCGTGGGGTCGGCGTAGTCCCAGTAGAGGCGACCACGGCCGTCCCGAGAGGACGCTGCCCGCTGCCGAGGTCACCCGTGATCGACTCGCCCTCAGCGCTACCGTTCGCGCCGCCGCCCCCTATCAGCCAGCCCGCGGCCGGTCTCAAGGTGGGCCGCTACAGATCCACCTCGAGGACCTGCGTGCAACGGTGCGCGAGGGGCGGGAAGGCAACCTCATCGTCTTCGTCCTCGACGCGTCAGGGTCGATGGGGGCAAGACGTCGCATGGTGGCGGTCAAGGGCGCGGTTCGCTCACTGCTGCTCGATGCCTACCAGCGACGGGACGAGGTGGCCCTCGTCGCGTTTCGCGGGGCAGGGGCGGAGCTCGTCCTGCCGCCGACCTCCTCGGTCGAGCTCGCGGAGCGGCGCCTCGCCTTGTTGCCTACCGGGGGAGGTACTCCCCTCGCCGCCGGCCTCATCCGCGCCGGTGAGCTCGTGGCCGTCGAGTCCATCCGCGATCCGCAACGGCGTCCCCTGCTCGTCCTGCTGACCGACGGCCGGGCGAACGGGGGGTCCGGCTCTGGGGATGCGCTCGACGAGGCACAGCGAAGCGCCGCGGCTTTGTCGAAGCGCGGCATCCCTGCCGCCGTCGTCGACACCGAGGAGGGTTATGTGCGACTCGGGCTCGCTGCAGAGGTGGCCCGATGGCTACGCGCCCCGTGCCTGAGGCTCGACGAGCTGGCGGCCGCTCAGCTCGCCCATGCTGTTCGTGCCCTCAGCGCGGCCTAGAGGCTGGCACCTGCAGGAGGATGCATGGACGAGACGGGGCAACCAGAGAGCCCCCCCGGCGTCGCAGAGGGGCAGTCAGGGGGCGCCCCAGAGGGGCAGTCAGGGGGCGCCCCAGAGGGGCGACGCCGGCGCAAGCGGGAGCGTCCGCTGCTCGTCCTCAACACCGGCCACGGCAAGGGCAAGTCGACGGCCGCTTTCGGACTCATGCTTCGCGCCTGGAACCAGGGTTGGCGCATCGGCGTGTTCCAGTTCATCAAGTCCGGGAAATGGAAGGTGGGGGAGGAGGCTGCCGCTCGCGCGCTCGGCAACATCGACTGGTTCAAGATGGGCGACGGTTGGACCTGGACCTCCCGGAACCTCGAGGACTCAGCCGAACTAGCCCGCGAAGGTTGGGAGGAGGCGAAACGGTGCCTGGCCGACCAGCGCTACAGGCTCCTCCTTCTCGACGAGTTCACCTACCCGCTGAAGTTCGGCTGGGTCGACACCAGCGAGGTCGTAAGGGCGTTGTTGAACCGGCCGGGATTTCAACACGTGGTCATCACCGGACGCGACGCGCCCGACGAGCTCGTCGCAGCGGCGGATCTCGTCACCGAGATGTACAAGGTCAAGCACCCCTTCGACGCCGGCTACCGCGGCCAGAAAGGGATCGAGTGGTAGAGGTCCTCCCCCGTCTCGTCGTGGCCGGCACGCGCTCCGGGGTCGGCAAGACCAGCACTGCCGTCGGGCTCATGGCTGCCCTGCGCGCCCGCGGCCTCAGGGTCGCCGGTCACAAAGTGGGCCCCGACTTCATCGACCCGGGCTACCACGCGCTCGCCAGCGGTCGCCCGCCCCGCAACCTCGACGCCTTCCTCGTCGGTGCGGGCCTCGTCGCGCCGCTCCTCGCCCACGGTGCCCGCGGCGCTGACCTCGCCATCGTCGAGGGTGTCATGGGGCTGTTCGACGGGCGCGGAAGCGGCGATGAGGCCTCCACGGCGCACGTTTCGCGCCTCCTCAGCGCCCCCGTGCTGCTCGTGGTCGACGCTTCGGCCGTGTCCCGCTCCATCGCGGCGGAAGTGCACGGCTTTGCCACCTTTGACCCGCGCGTGCGCATCGGCGGCGTGGTACTCAACCGAGTCGGATCCGAGGGACACGAACGACTGCTGCGCGAGGCGCTCGCTCCCCTCGACATCCCGGTGGTCGGAGCACTGCGGCGCGACGACCGTCTCGCGACCCCCTCCCGCCATCTCGGGCTCGTCCCGATCGCCGAACGTCAACCCGCCGCCCGGGTCACGGTCGCGGCGCTCGGCGCAGCGATCTCCGAACGGGTCGACCTCGACTCGGTGCTTGCCCTCGCCCGCTCGGCGCCACCGCTCGACGTCGAGCCGTGGTCGCCGCAGCGCGTGCTCCGGGAGACCGGAAGTGCAGACATGGGTCTCCCGAGACCGCAGCGCACGTCGTTGGGACCCCTGACCGTGGCCGAGCCTGGCCCTGCCCGCCCGGTCGTGGCCGTCGCCGGCGGTCCCGCATTCACGTTCGTCTACACCGAGCACCGGGAACTGCTTACCGCGGCCGGTGCTGAGCTCGTCACCCTCGATCCCACCGCTGACGAAGCCTTGCCCGACGGCACCGCGGCCCTCTACCTCGGCGGAGGCTTCCCTGAGGAGCACGCCGCGGAGCTCGCCGCGAATGCGCCCCTACGAGCGGCCATCGCCGCCTTCCCGGGGCCGATCGTGGCCGAGTGCGGTGGGATGCTCTATCTCTGCCGAAGCCTGGCTGGTCAGTCCATGTGCGGCGTGGTGGACGCCGACGCGACCTGGGGCGAACGGCTCGCGCTCGCCTACCGGACAGCGACCTCGGCCTCCTCCTCGCCGCTGGGCCCAGCCGGCCTGCGGGTGGGAGCTCACGAGTTCCACCGCACGACGGTGATGCCGCGCGCCGGTCAAAGGCCCGCCTGGCGTCTAGAGGACGGCAGCTTCGAGGGGTTCGCCGACCGACGGCTGCACGCGAGCTATCTCCACTCCCACTGGGCAGCCGTTCCACGCCTGGCTGCCGCGCTCGTGACCGCCGCCGCACTCCGCCCCGTCTCGGAGCTAGTCACATGAGCGGTCGGCTGGTCGGCGTCGGCGTTGGCCCCGGTGATCCCGACCTACTCACTATCAAGGGCCGGGAGGCGCTGCGTCGGGCGGACGTCGTGTTCGTTCCCGTCGCCGCGGGCGGCGGGCCGTCTGAGGAGCACGGACTCGGCTATGCGGAGCGGGTCGTCCGTACCCACGTTCCCCACTCCACCTCGGTGCGGCGACTCGCATTCGACCTCGACCCGTCGAAGCGGGAAGCTACCTGGAACGCCGCAGCTGAAGTTGTTGCGGCAGTCGTCAGGGAGGGAGATACGGCAGCGTTCGCAACCATCGGCGATCCCAACGTCTACTCCACGTTCTCGCGCATCGCGGAGGCCGTCCGAGCTCTCGCCCCAGACACGAAGATCGAGACCGTCCCTGGCATCACCGCGATGCAGGACCTCGCCGCCCGCTCCGGCATCACCCTGGTCGAGGGTGACGAGCGGTTGGCGCTCCTACCCTTCACGGCCGGGGAGGACGCGCTCCGCCAGGCACTGGACCGCTTCGAGACCGTGGTCTGCTACAAGGGAGGCCGGCGTCTTGCCGACGTCCTGAGGGTGGTCCGAGAAGCTGATCGCATCGACCAGCTCGTGTACGGCGCCGGACTCGGCCTCACGGGTGAGGAGATCCGCCGCGCCCCCTTCTTGCCGCGCGGTCCCGGTCCCTACCTGTCGACGGTCATCGTGACCGCTCCATGACTCGAATCGGCCGGACCACACTGCCCGAGGTCGTGGGCGTCTTCGGCGGACTCGGAGGCTCCCCTGCCGCAGGGGGCACCGTGTACGTGGTCGGAGGGGGACCCGGCGACCCTGGTCTGCTCACCTTGCGGGCCGCCGTGCTCCTCTCGACCTGCGACGTCGTCGCCTACGACCGCCTGGCCCCCTCTGATGCCCTGCACCTCGTTCCCGACCACGCGGAACGGGTCTGTGTCGGCAAGCGCTCCGGTGAGACGGGTGCGAGCCGCAGCGACATCCACGATCTGCTCGTCTCGCGGGCTCAGGCTGGTAGGGCCGTGGTGCGCCTGAAGGGCGGCGATCCATTCGTGTTCGGCCGGGGGGGGGAGGAAGTGGCGGCCTGCCACGGCGCGGGAGTGCCGGTCGAGGTCGTCTCCGGTGTGAGCGCCGCCATGGCCGTGCCCGCCGCCGCCGGTATTCCCCTGACGCACCGCAGCGTCTCGGCTGGGTTCGCCGTCGTCACCGGCCACGAAGACCCGGGCAAGGACTCGGGACACCTCGACTGGGACACGCTGGCCCGCTTTCCCGGCACGCTCGTGTTCCTCATGGGCCTGGGCAACATCGCCCGGATCGCCACCCGACTCGTGTCCGCGGGCCGCGACCCCGACACCCCCGTCGCGCTCGTGCGCTGGGGGACCATGTCACGTCAGGAGACCATCGAAGGAACGCTCGCGAGCATCAGCCACCAGGCGGACCAGCACGGCTTCGGGCCGCCGGCCGTCGCGGTCGTGGGTGAGGTCGTCCGCCTCCGCGGTCTCATCGCTTGGAGGGAACGCTTGCCGCTCCTTGGGGTCAGCGTGCTCATCCTGCGCACGCTTGACCGGTCCTCCGTTCTGGCCTCCCGGGTTCGGGCGCTGGGGGGCGAGGCACTCGAGACTCAGGTCATGCACACGCAGGCCGGCGACGAGGCTGCCTTGTCGGCGGCCGTCGCCGACCTTGCTGCCGGCGCCGTGCGGACACTGGTGGTCTCGTCGCCGCCGGCGGTCGTCGCACTCGCCGACGCCCTCGCCACCGCCGGGCTCGATGTGCGCACGCTCGCTGGCGTCCGTCTCCTCAGCGTCGGGTCGGGCGCCGCCCGAGGGCTGCAGGACCGTCTCGCCGTACGCCCTGACCTGTCCGCCGCTACCCTCCGCGACCTCGCTGACACGTTGGAGCCGGGTGAGGGCCCCCTCCTCGTCTTCGCTCAGGATGGTGGCGATCAGGACTTCGTCACCGAGCTCGGCCGCAAAGGCTTCGAGCCCGTCGTCGTCGCCGCGTACAGAACCCGGCGGGCCGAGCGGCTGCCGGACGAGATCGCCCAGGCGCTTGAACGCAGCGAGATCGACCTCGTCGCGGTCGCGTCCTCATCGAGCGCGCGCCACTTCGCTGCGCTCGCCCCCGGCCCACCCGGGCACGCCCGCATCGTCACGATCGGACCACGCACCACCGCGGCATGCCTCGAGGCCGGACTTCGTGTCGACGCCGAGGCGCACCCCCACGACTACGACGGACTGGTTGATGCGCTCGTCAGCCAGGGCGCGCTCGCTCGGCAAGCCAAGCTTGACGGGGCGAGCGACGCCGGGGACCTGGCCACGCGCGTGGAGAGCGACGTGGACGCCAAGGCGCTAACCATCGGCGGGAAGACCGCCAGGGAGCCGGGAAGGTGAAGCGCGGCAAGGTCTGGTTTGTCGGTGCCGGACCCGGAGCAGCGGACCTCATAACGCTGCGCGGCGCCCGAATCATCAGCGAAGCGGACGTCGTGATCTGGGCCGCAAGCCTCGTCCACCCCGAGATCCTCGACTATGCCCGCCCGGACGCCGAGGTCCTCGACTCCTCCCGCCTGTCACTTGAACAGATCCTCGCCCGCTACGCCGACGCCGCCGAGCGGGGCGAGAACGTGGCCCGCGTTCACTCGGGTGATCCCAGCCTCTACGGGGCGATCCAAGAGCAGATCGACGCCCTCCATCGGCTTCGCCTCGACTGGGAGATCGTCCCCGGAGTGTCGTCGCTCGGCGCCACCGCCGCTGTGCTCGGCCGCGAGCTCACCATCCCGGAGGTCGCCCAGTCGCTCATCATCACCAGACTGGCGACCTCGACGCCCATGCCGCCCGGCGAACAGCTGAGCTCCTTCGCCCGCCATGGCACCACGATGGCGCTTTTCCTCTCGGCCTCACGACCGAGAAGGCTCCAGGACGAGCTCCTCAACGGTGGCTACCCGCCCGACACTCCCTGTGCGGTGGTCTACCGGGCGTCCTGGCCCGATCAGCGGGTGCTGCGCTGCCTTCTCTCCGAACTCGCCACCGCCATCCGTGGCGCCCGCCTCCACCAGCACGCGCTCGTTCTCGTCGGCCCGGCGCTTGTCGCCGGCGGCACCCGCAGTCACCTCTACTCGCCCGACTTCAGTCACCAGCACCGGCAAGGGGGGGCTGGTGCAAGAGCGGCGGAGATGACGGGGATGATCCCGTGAGTGGCGCACGTGACGCCCACGGGCAGGCAGACCTACGCGAACCGGATCTGCCGCGCAGCGCGAAAGTACGCACCGGGCCGATGCGCACCGGCTGGACGACCGGGACGTGCGCGGCGGCGGCGGCGAAGGCAGCGGTTGCCGCGCTCGTCACCGGCGAGCCCCAGGACGAGGTCGACGTCCCCCTCCCGTCGGGGCGACGAGTGACCTTTCCCGTCAAGCGCTGCGAACCCCTGCGCTCGAGCGGCTCACAGGGCACGCTCCACGGCGACGGACGCTGGCAGGCGGTGGTCGTGAAGGACGCCGGCGACGACCCCGACTGCACCCATGGCGCGGAGTTGACGGCGACGGTCCTTTGGACCGTCGAACCAGGCGTCACCCTTGAGCGGGGCGAAGGCGTGGGCATCGTCACCAAGCCCGGCCTCGGTCTCGAAGTGGGAGCCCCCGCCATCAACCCCGTGCCGCGCCGCATGATCAGCGAGGCCATCCGGGAGGTCCTTTCCCTCGACGCTTACGGCGTCGAGATCACGATCAGCGTCCCGGGCGGCGAGCACATGGCGAAGAAGACCACGAACCGGCGCCTCGGCATCCTCGGCGGCATTTCGATCCTCGGCACGAGCGGAATCGTTCGCCCCTTCTCGACCGCGTCCTGGCGGGCCTCGGTCCTGCAGGCCGTCGACGTCATGTCGGCCCAAGGCGAGGAGACGTGCGTGCTCACGACCGGTGGACGCACCGAGCGCGCCGCGCGCCGCATGCTGCCCGCCCTTCCCGAGGTCTGCTTCGTCGAAGTCGGCGACTTCTCCGGTGCCGCCCTGGAACGGGCGGCTTCCCGCGGTCTGCGCCAGGTGCTGTTCGTGGGCATGGTGGGCAAGCTCGCGAAGCTGGGCGCCGGAGTGATGATGACCCACTGGACCCGCTCGAGGGTCGACGCGGACTACCTGGGCGAGGTCACGCTACGCGCCGGCGGTGACGAGAGACTCGTCGCTGCGGTGCGAGCCGCGAACACGGCACGCCACACTTACGAGCTGTGGACCGAAGCCGGGCTGGTCGCGAAGGCGGCCGGGCTGCTCTGCACCGATGTGGCCCGGAACTTGGCGGACTGGGCGGAGAGGCGGCTCGAGGTGCAGGCCGTGCTCGTCGACTTCGACTCGCTCGAGCCCGTGGCGACGAGCGTGGGGTATGAGAGCGGTCTCGGAGCAGGAGCGGGTCGTGGCTTGCCGAAGACCGCGGGTGGGCGGGGGCGGGGTGGTGGGTGTTGA
>JALZEO010000184.1 GCA_030862025.1 Actinomycetota bacterium
GCTATCAGCAGCGTGACGAGCCCAGGATCCCCGCCGCCCAGTGATCACACCGGCGCTCGTCACGAGCAACTGTGGTCGCTGCTGGACTCGGCACCCGAGCGGGCGCAGAGTGGGCAGAAAAGAGCGAGGGGCAGCGTGAGCCCGTTGGATCTTCTGTGGATCTTTCTCATCTTGTCCAGCCTGCAGTCCGCAATCTGCCCGACGAGGTGCGCCGGTCCTTCCTGCCGAGGCGCCTCAGGGAGCTCGCCGCGAAAAGGCCCAGCTACAGTTGGTTCGGCGATGAGGAGGGACGGTGACGTCGAACCTGGAGATCGCCCGGCTTCTCCACGAGCTCGCCTCGCTCACCGAGCTCGAGGAGGGCGACCGGCAGTCTTTCCGGGCTCGCGCCTACCACAACGCGGTGCGCGCCATCGAAGCCCACCCCGGCGCCGTCACACTGCTGAGTGAGGAGGAGCTCGTAGCCATCCGAGGGGTGGGCAAGGCGATCGCAAAGAAGGTACGCGAGTACGCTGAAACCGGGAGAATCCTGAAGCTCGAGGAGCTTCGTGCCAAGTTTCCACCCGGCTACCTCGACCTCGTCCGGATCCCCGGCGTAGGTCCCAAGACCGTAGCCCTCCTCCGCGAACATCTCGGCGTCACAACAGTCGAGGAACTCAGGGCCGCCATCGCCGCCGGAAAGCTCGCTGACGTCCCTGGGCTGGGCAAGAAGACGGAGGAAAACCTCGCCCGCGATCTCGAGCGACTGGGGCTCATCGGCAAGGAGCGGCGGACGCCGATCATCGAGGCTCTACCACTGGCCGAAGAAATCGTTCACTGGCTCGAACGCCTCCCCGGCGTGGAGCGCGCCGCCTGCGCCGGCAGCCTGCGCCGCTTTCGAGAGACGATTGCGGACATCGACATCGTGGCCTCTGCAAGCGATCCAGCTGCCGTGACGGAGGCCTTTCCCCGGATGGCGATGGTGCGTGAGGTCGTAGGTCGAGGCGACAAGAAAGCCTCCGTCAGAACCGCCAAGGGTCTCCAAGTGGACCTGCGGGTCGTCGCTCCCCACCAGTGGGGCGCGGCCATGCTCTACTTCACCGGCTCCCAGGCCCACAACATTCGAGTGCGCGAGCGGGCGGTGCGACGCGGTTGGACGCTCAACGAGTATGGGCTGTTCGAGGAGGACACGGACCGACTCATCGCGTCGGCCACGGAGGAGGAGATCTATGCGGCGCTCGAGATGGCCTGGGTGCCTCCGGGACTACGCGAGGACCGAGGTGAGTGTGAGGCCGCGGTGGCTGGCACCCTGCCGATCCTGGCCTCTCAGTCCGACCTCATCGGCGATCTGCACGTCCACACGGCCCTCTCCGGCGACGGCCGCAACACGCTCGAGGAGATGGTCGAGACTGCCATCGCCTCTGGACTGCACTACATCGCGATCACCGATCACGCCGAGAACCTGCGCCTCAATGGGATCACCCGCCAGGCCATGCTCGCCCAGCGAGCCC
The DNA here is from genome assembly GCA_030862025.1 of Actinomycetota bacterium. Taxonomy (GTDB): domain Bacteria; phylum Actinomycetota; class Nitriliruptoria; order Nitriliruptorales; family JAHWKO01; genus JALYGD01. The sequence continues at coordinate 1,488 of JALZEO010000184.1, forward strand.
ACATCGCCAGGCTGCGGGAGCGCTACCCCGAGATCACCCTTCTGCACGGAGCCGAGCTGAACATCGGTCCGGAGGGCGAGCTCGACTATGACGAAGAGTTCCTGGTCTCTTTCGATTGGTGCGTCGCAAGCGTCCACAGCCACTTCAGGCTCGACCAGGCTTCCCAGACCAAGCGCATCCTGAAGGCCATTGCCCACCCGGCTGTGAACGCGGTCGGTCACCTCCAAGGTCGACGCATCGGGAAACGACGAGGTATCGACCTTGACGTCGACTCGGTGCTCGAGGCCGCCGCCGACACCGGCACCGCAATCGAAATCAACTCTCACCTTGACCGCCTCGACGCCGCGGTCGAGGTGCTGTGGTCCGCCCGCGGACGCGGCGTCGTCTTCGTCATCAACTCCGACGCTCACCGCACGAGTGAGTTCGAGAATCTTCGTCATGGGCTCCGGCAGGCGGAGCGTGGCTGGGTGCCGGCCGATCAGATCGCCAACACCTGGGAGCGGGCGAGGTTCCTGGCATGGGCCGCGTCGAAGCGACGCGGGCGACACTGATGGCCACGGGGTAGGCATGTGGCCGCCGAAGGTGCCGCGTCACACCGGGGGTACCTGCAGCTCGGGACCGAGCGACGGCTGTTGGCACGCGCCTTCTTCACTCGGGCCTCACCCGAGGTCGCCGCCGACCTGCTCGGCAAACTGATCGTCCGTGACGAAGCGGACGGCCGGTTGACGGTAGCTCGGGTCGTGGAGAGCGAGGCCTACCGCGAGGACGATCCTGCAAGTCACTCCTACCGCGGCCGGACCGAGCGTAACGCCGTCATGTTTGGCTGCAGTGGTCACCTCTACGTCTACTTCACGTATGGCATGCATTACTGCATGAACGTCTCCTGCGAGCAGGAGGGAGTGGGTTCTGCCGTTCTGCTGCGCGCTGCAGTGGTCCTCGCAGGACGGGACCGCGTGCGTGAACGGCGTGGCCAGCATCACGACCGAGACCTCCTGCGAGGACCCGGTCGGCTCAGCGCCGGACTTGGCGTAGACCGCTCCTGCAACGGACTCGACCTACTCGATGCCGCATCGCCGGTGCGGCTCGAGGACGACGGCTGGCAACCAGGCTCCAGGGCGGTGGTCGCCGGTCCCCGGGTGGGCATCCGCACGGCTGTCGACAAGCCGTGGCGTTTCTGGCTCGAGGCTGTCCCCGAGGTGAGCCGCTACGCGCGCCACCCCCGAGCTGGACAGTGAGGGGTTGCGTTGACAGCCACACGCCTACCTCCTGAGGCACTCCGATTGGTACAAGCCGATCCGAAGGGGGTGTCGTCGCGCTTCGTCCGATTGACAAGCCTGGGGGGCGCGGGTACTTTCAAGTCCTGGGCCCGCCCCCTGCGTCGGG
>JALZEO010000103.1 GCA_030862025.1 Actinomycetota bacterium
CTCCTCGTCCGAGGAAAAAGGACCCGCGCCGGCATGTCGCACGAGCGTGCCGCCGGCGATGACGAGTCCGCGCACGAGTGGTTGCAGAGCGCGAGCAAGCCACGCGACCAGGGGGGCGATGCGCAGACCAACGCGCTCGAGACGGGGGAGGGTGTAGGTTCGCGGGGCTACCTCAGCAAGTGTGAAGCTCACCAGCGCGAGCAGGACTGCGGCGAGGGTCACCGCCCAGCCGCCTCCGGCCGCCGCGATGACCGCGAGCACGCTGGCCGCCGACACACGAGCCACAACCGTCAGAAGCAGCACGACGTTCAGTCCCCTGGCCGGATGCTCGACGAGCCACAGCAGTTGCGCTGCACCAGGCTCGTCGGCCTCGTTGAGCCGCAAGGCGCGGAGGACCCCAAGGCGGGTCAGCACCGTCTCGGAGGCGCCAAGGAAGCCGGTCAGGGCGACCAGGACGATGACAGCGATGAGGCCGGTGATCGAAAGCAGGCTCACCGAATCCCCTCGTCCCCCTGTTCGACCCCGTCGCCGCGACCGCCTTCCGCTCGCATGGCGCGGAAGGAACCGAGCAGGCGTTCCGTGAGCGCGAACATCTCCCGTTCGTCGTCGGGGACGGCGTGATCCATGCCGAGCACGTGCAAGATCCCATGGATCGTGAGGATCCGCAGCTCCTCTCGGACGTCATGACCACTTCTGGCTGCCTGGCTCTCAGCCACGGCCGGGCAGAGCACCACGTCACCAAGCACGGCGGGGACGCCGGGCGGAGTCTCGCCAGGCTCGTCGATAGGGAAAGCGAGCACGTCGGTCGGCTCCGGCTTGTCCATGTGCCGGGCGTTCAGTGCGGTGATGGACTCCTCGTCAACGAGCAACAGCGACAGCTCCATATCCGGTGGGACGCGTCGCTCGTTCAGCACGTGCCGCGCGAGCCTGGCCAGGTCGTCCGCATCGACGGGCCGGTCTTGCTCGTCGGCGACGAAGACAGCCATCGGTCAGGTGCTCTCCCGTGCCTCGGGTGCCTCGCGTCGCGCGTGGTGCGGCCTCTGCTGCCGGTCGCCCCGTCCCGCTTGCTGCGAACCGTTGCCATTCGGCGCGGCCTGCTCCTCGGCTCGCCGTTCGTAGGCTTCCACGATCTTCTGCACTATGGGGTGGCGTACGACGTCACCTGCTCCGAGCTCGCTGAAGACGACCCCTTCGATCCCGGGCAGGATCTGGCGTACCACCTTCAGGCCGGATAGACGGCCTGAGGGCAGGTCGACCTGCGTGACGTCTCCGGTGACGACGGCCTTCGAACCGAAACCGATGCGGGTGAGGAACATCTTCATCTGCTCGGGAGTCGTATTCTGCGCCTCGTCCAGCACGATGAACGAGTCGTTCAGAGTCCGTCCGCGCATGTAGGCCAGTGGTGCCACCTCGATCGTGCCGCGTTCCATGTAGGTGACGAGGTCTTCCGCCTCGAGCATGTCGTGAAGCGCGTCCCAGAGCGGCCTCAGGTACGGGTCGATCTTCTCCTGCAGCGTGCCGGGCAGATAGCCGAGACTCTCACCGGCCTCGACTGCGGGACGTGTGATGATGAGGCGGTTGACCTCCTTCGCGCGCAACGCCTGCACGGCTGCTGCCATGGCGAGGTAGGTCTTGCCGGTTCCTGCGGGCCCGATGCAGAAAGTAACGACGTTGTCGCGGATCGCATCGAGGTAGCGCTTCTGCCCCAGCGTCTTGGGGCGGATGGAGCGGCCGCGGTGGGTGAGCGCGGCGTGGGCGAGTACCTGCGAGGGACGCTCGGGTTCACCGGCTTGGACCATGCGGATAGTCTGACCAACCACGCTCCGGTCGAGGCCGTGACCCCGGCCAAGCAGGAGGATGAGCTCCTCGAACAGCCGTGCGACGCGTTCGACTTCGCTCGGCTCGCCGGTAATCGTGATCTCGTTACCGCGAACATGGATCGTGGCGTGGAATCCGTCCTCAACGAGGCGAAGCAACTCGTCCTGGGTCCCGAGCAGCGCCACCATGGAATGCTCGCCGGGAACGAACACCTTCACCGAAGTGGCCGCGGGGACATCAGAAGCGGACGGGGAAGGCTGAGGGGTGCTGGCCAAGATGGTGTACGGGCTCCTTGGAGTTATGGTTTGCAAAGGACGATAGCGCGGTGAGTGTGCAGTGAGTGTATCCTCGGGCCTAGCTGCCGGCCGCCCAAGCACGCCGGGCTAGAACCGCAGATTGGTCTGCCGGACGAATGTCATCCTGTGCTGTCGGAGTCGTGCAGCTCGTTCCCGAGAGCGTCGAAGCGTCGCCTGCCACACGCGCACGTTTCAGGGGCGCCGCGCGCCCGCTTCAACGCTGCGCCGAACGTCGGCAGCGACAGCGCTCCCCGTGGAGTCGAGGCGGCGCCTTCGAGTGGTGCCGTGTTGGGTTCGTCAGGTCTCAGATCTCCACAGCGCGGGCAGCGAACGAGGTTGCGCGGTTCCATTGATCCCTCCCGGCTTCGTCGTTCCGCCCGAGCGGTTCAGACTACCGCCTGCAGCCGTTACGTCATGCGCCCCGTCGCGTAGGCGATCGCCGCGCAGGCCCCGAAGGCGGCGTGTTCGGTCCGCAGCACGCTGGGACCGAGAGTGATTCCCTTGAGTCCGCTGCGACTCCAGCAGTCAACCTCAGCTTCGGTCCAGCCACCCTCGGGCCCGATCGCGACTGCCACCTCACTCGTGCCCGGGGGAAGTGCGGCAAGCGCTGCAGCGAGGCCGGTCGACGCACCCACGTGGGCGACGACGCCTCCGATATGGGGGTGGTCAAGACTGGCCGCGGCGGTTTCGACGTCGAGGAGCTCGGACACCTGCGGAAGCCACGCGCGGCGCGACTGCGTCGCTGCGGCCCGCGCCACTGCCATCCAGCGGCGACGGGCACGCTCCCGCTTGTCGCCGATCAGACGCCCGACCGATCGCTCGGCTGCGACAGGAGTGATGCGTTCGACGCCTAGTTCCACGACGGCCTGAATCACCTCGTCGAGCTTGCGTCCCTTCGGCAAGGCCTGTAGGACGTGAAGAACGGGCACCGGAGACTCTCGTACCTCCGGTCCCTCGAGCAACCGGGCGCTGCCAGGCGCGTCCAGAAATGCACGCCAGATGCGCCCTCGGCCGTCGGAGACCTCGATTGGGTCGCCGGGCTGAAGTCGTACTACCCGCAGCAGGTGGTGGGCATCGTCGGGAGCGAGCGAGACGACCTCTCCGGCGACCGCTTCCTGCTCGACAAATACGAAGGGCGTGGCACTGCTCAGCGAAACGCCTCGCGGAGTCGGCGGAAAAGTCCCCGCCCCGACGGAGGCACGTTCTCGCCGCGCAACTCGGCGAACCGACGCAGGAGCTGTTCCTCCTCGTCAGACATTGCCTGCGGCACCTCCACATTGACTCGTACGTGGAGGTCACCCGGGTCGTGGCCACTCTGACGTGGGATGCCAGCACGTCGCACCGTCAGCACGTCACCAGGCTGCGTTCCGGACGGCAGGTCGACCGCCACATCTACTCCCCTGATCGTGGGCACGTCGAGCGTCGCGCCGAGGGCGGCATGCACGAAGGGCACGGATACGTCGCACCACAACTGACGACCTTCACGGGTGAAGACCTCGTGCGGGCGCACCCGCGTCTCGATGTAGAGGTCACCATCGGCGGCGCCGCGGCGGCCAGCTTCGCCAGCGCCGCTCATCCGCAGTCGTGTGCCGTCCTCGACTCCGGGCGGGATCTCCACGGTGACGGTGCGGCGTACGGTATGACGACCCTCGCCCCCGCACGTTGGGCAGGGGTCGGCGAGGTTGCGACCCGTACCTTCGCAGGCCGGACAAGGCCGGGCCGTCGCCACTTGGCCGAAGGCTGAACGGACTACACGCCGCACCTGCCCCGCGCCGCCACAAGACGTGCAGGTCACCACGCCGCTCCCGCTCTCGGAGCCCGTGCCGTCACAGTCATCGCAGCGGGCCGCCACCTCGACCTCAACGTCTCGACGCGAGCCTGTCGCAACGTCCTCGAGGTCGAGTTCGACGGTCACGAGGACGTCGCGGCCCGGCGAACTGGCACGGGGCCTGGTGGAGCCGCCTGCGAAGGGACCACCCCCAAAGAAGGCGTCGATGACGTCTGACAGACCTCCGAAGGCTCCGAAGCCGGCGGCGAAGTCGGCGAATGGATCAGCGCTGCCCCGGCGATCGCCCTCCTCGCCGTAGCGGTCATACCGGGCGCGCCTCTGAGGATCCGACAGGACCTCGTAGGCGCGCGTCGCTCGCTTGAAAGCCTCTTCGTCTCCCCCTGCGTCCGGGTGAAGCGTCCTGGCTTGTCGGCGATAGGCGCGCTTGATCTCCTCCTGGGTCGCGTCACGCGACACGCCCAACATTCCGTAGAGGTCAGCCACGTGCTCTCTCGCCCTCCGGCCCTTGATTCCCATCACGAGCGGTTGACCCGCGTCCGTGACCTACGCCTCTGTCAACGATCGCAACGAGGTTTGGAGGTAATCGGCAACGGTCTTCACCGCGGCGAGCACTGAAGGGTAGTCCATTCGGGTTGGTCCCAGCACGCCGAGCGAGCCCGGGGCCTCCTCTCCGTATCCGGTCGCAACGATCGAGGCGACACGAAGCCCCTCGATCGGCTCGTTCTCCTCGCCGATGCGCACGAGTGGACGGTCGAGCGCGGCAGACTCGGAAAGCACTCGTCCGATCGTGACCTGTTCCTCGAGCAACTCGAATACCCGTCCCAGTTCGTGGACGTCAAATCCGCCTTCACCGGCGAGCGCCGCCTGGCCCCCAACGAACACGTGGTCGACGGGGGGACGCACGATGTCCGACGTGACGACCCCTGCCACCCGCGCCACGAGGTCGCGCAGTTCAGCCGGAGCGTCGTCGACGAGCCGCTGCAGCGCAGCAGGGAGGTCGGACATGCGCAGTCCGGCGGCTACCTCGTTCAACAGGGTACGAACCTGCTCGAGATCCTCCTCGCTGTCCGACCCGGGCAGTTCGAGGATGCGCTTCTCGACCCGACCTGTGTCGGTGATAAGCAGCAGCAGCACGGTCTGCGGTGAGAGGACCACAAGGTCGACGGTTTTCAGCCGGGAGCGGTCGAGGGCGGGCGCGAGAACGAGAGCCGCGTAGCGGGTCAGTTGCGCCAGTACCCGGGTGGTCCGACGCAGCAGGTCCTCCAGGTCACGGGACTGGATGAGGAACCCCTGTAGCGCCAGACGCTGTGCTTCCCCGACGGGTCGCAGCTCGTCGATCGAGTCCACGAAGTAGCGGTAGCCCTTATCGGTGGGGACTCGTCCCGCTGACGTGTGCGGCTGCGTGATGTAGCCGGCTTCCTCGAGCGCCGCCATTTCATTGCGCACGGTGGCGGTGGAAACCCCCAAGTCGTAGGTCTCGACGATTCGCTTGGACGCAACGGGCTCAGCGTGCCGCACGTACTCGCGAACGATTGCCATGAGGATTGCGGCTTTTCGCGGGTCGAGCGAGACCTGCTGCGCTTCCGTCACCGTCGTCGAACACCTCCTCCTCTTTGTCTCTGCGGCTCCTCCCAGAGTTACCCGCACGGAACGGGTTCGACCATGGCCATGGCCCGCCTCATGGATAGTACCGTGCACGGCGTCCGCCTCTGCTGGCAGAGCGCCTCGTTTCGCGCGTGACCTCCTCTCTACCGTCCGTTCGTCCGTGAACTGGGAAGAAGTGTCCGGGAGACTCACTGCGACACCGGGAAGGCGGGGGTTGGAGGCATCGCCGGCGCTTTGAGGCGATGCAACCAACAGGCCGTACGGATGTGGACCAGCCCGACTGGTGTAGATTGTCCGGTCGGTCCTGTTCTGACGCCAGCGCATGCTCGAGTCTCCGCACGCGCGCGAAGGGACGAAAACAGGCCTCGAGGGAGGACGTGAAATGAGCCAGGGACCGGCTCGGACGATGCGGGAGATCGACGAGATCCGCCACCGCATCGACGCGGAACTTGATGAGTTGGGCCAGGCACTCCCTCCAGCGGAGACGATACGTAGAAGAGCGACACTTGCTGCCGTCGGCGGCGCGACGACCCTGCTGACCCTCTGGTTTCTCGCGCACCGCCTTCGCGTCCGCCTTCAGGACCGGCGGGTGCGGCGCCTCATACGTGAAGCCATCGAGGAGGCGAACGGCACCGTTCGTTCCAACGAGCAGCCGAGATCGACGCACAGGCGGCCGACTTAGCAGCGTGTCACGGCTGCGAGGGCGAGCGTCGGGCTCTCGCCACGATCCCTAGGCTCGAGGGGCGACGGGGATGGCCCGGCCCCACCCCACAACACGGGGAACCGCCCAGCCGCGGGCAGTCACGCGAGCAGGCGGGAGAGCGTCTCGTCGAGCAGGAACCAGCCGTCGTCGGTTGCCTGGAGCCGGCCGCAGGAAAGACGCGCGAGTCCGGCGCGCAGGACGTCCTCGAGCGCCTCGTCGTGTAGTGGTGGCAGGTCGAACGGGTGCAGTCCATCCGCTACGCGTAGCCCGAGGAGCAGCCGCTCTTCCGCGCGTTCCGCGACGCTGAGAGACTCCTCGCCGGATATCACGGTTGTGTCGGCTTCGACTCCCGAGCAGTAGCGCTCAATCGACCGGTGTGACCACCACCGACGGCCGCGCAGGTGACCATGAGCGCCGACGCCGATGCCGAGGTAGTCGCCGTGACGCCAGTACAAGAGGTTGTGGCGGCAGCGGTGGGCGGGGCTCCGCGCCCAGTTTGACACCTCGTAGTGATCGAAGCCTTCTGTTGCCAGTGTGTGGCGGATGAAGTCGAAACGACGCCGCTGAACATCGTCATCCGGGGAGGGCAGGTCACCCATGGCAACCCGGCGGGCCAGCGGCGTGTTCGCTGCCACCGTCAAGGCATACGCCGAGACGTGGTCCGTTCCTGCCGTGAGCGCAGTCTGGACCGTCCGCTCCCAGTCGGCATCGGTCTCGCCCGGTGTGCCGAAGATGAGATCGATGCTGACATTCTCGACGCCCGCAGCCCGGGCGGTCTCCACCGCAACCAGCGGCCGCTCGGGGTCGTGCCGACGCTCGAGGGTGGCGAGCACATGCGGAGCGAAGGACTGGGCACCGATGCTCACCCGGTTGATGCCTGCCGCGACGAGACTGGCGAGAGCCTGCTCTTCAACGCTCTCGGGGTTCGCCTCGATCGTGACCTCGACATCTGATGCGAGTTCGAAGTGTTCGCCGACGACAGCAAGCAACCCCACCAAGTCCACGGATGACAGCAGTGTCGGCGTGCCACCACCAATGAATACGGAGGTCACCGGGGCCCAACCACCCGTCTCCGGCCGACCCCCCCCGTGCCGAGATCCGGCCTCGGCCCAGCGGACCAC
>JALZEO010000126.1 GCA_030862025.1 Actinomycetota bacterium
GGGTTGCGGCGGCCGGCGACTCGGAACGCGTAGAGAGCGCCGATGCCCCGGACGTCCTGGTCGGTTACGGCGAGAGCCTGGGCCCGTCCCGGCGTCCCGCGCGCTCCCGCGGCGAGGTGGTCAAGCCCCTGGCCAAGCCGCCGGTGCGAAGGCTCGCGAAGGATCTGGGTGTCGACCTAGTCGGGCTGGCCCCCGGTTCGGGGCCGGGTGGGATCGTGACTGGCGGCGATGTGAGGGAGGCGGCTGCCGCACCGGCGGAGAAGAAGCTCGAGTCGAGCGTGCCCCTCTCCGGGGTCCGGAAGCTGGTGGCCGAGAAGACGGCCCGCTCGCGCGCGGAGATTCCCGAGGCGACGTGCGGACTGTGGGTCGATTGCACGGCCTTGTGGGAGGTCCGCGAGCGTCTGAGCGCGGCCGCTGCGGCCGAAGGCACCCACGTCGGCCTCACTCCTTTCGCACTCCTGCTGCGTGCCACCGTCCTGACGCTGCGGCGTTTCCCGATGTTCAACTCGCGCCTTGACCTGGAAGCTGGGGAGATCCGACTGCTCGAGGAGATCCATCTGGGTATCGCGACCGACGCCCCGCAGGGGCTGGTCGTGCCGGTGATCCGGAACGCGGAACGACGCTCGACACTCGACCTCGCGAGCGAGTTGCAACGACTGGTCGCCGACTGCAGGCAAGGCTCGATCGGACAGGAAGAACTCGCCGGCTCGACTTTCACCGTGACGAACTACGGCGCGCTGGGGCTCGACGACGGTAATCCGGTCATCAACTATCCGGAGTCCGCGATCCTCGGGGTGGGGGCGATGAAGGAGCGTCCATGGGTCGTCGCAGGTGTGCTCGCGGTCCGTCGAGCGGCGAAGCTCGTCTGCGTCTTCGACCATCGCGTCATGGATGGTGCCGAAGCGGCGGGTTTCCTCGGCCATCTCGGTGCGCTCGTCGAAGACCCGGTCCGCATGCTGCTGCAAGCATGAGCCTTCCCGACCGCGGGCGCGTGGGGGCATGCCAGCGTGAGGCGAGGAGCGGGAACTCCTGCTCCGCCACGTCGGAGCTCCTATCGTGGGGCGCCGAGCACGACTACAGATCCCGTGCTCGCGCGGGAGGAGGCCCAGCGCATGACGACAACCCACGGCGCTGAGACGATACGGACGCTGCTGGCCAGCGGCCAAACGGTGAACATGCCGGGCGTCTATGACGCGCTCTCCGCCAGACTTGCCAAGGAGGCCGGGTTCGAGGTGCTGTTCATCTCCGGCTATTCGGTGTCGGCTTCCCGGTTGGGCCTGCCCGACTACGGCTACCTCACGCAGACCGAGGCAGTCGATTCTGCCAGGACGGTGTGCGCCACTACGAGCCGCCCCGTGATCGTTGACGCTGACACCGGCTACGGCAACCCGCTCAACGCCATCCGCACGGCGCTGCAGCTTCACCGAGCTGGCGCGGCCGGGTTGTTCCTCGAGGATCAGGAGTGGCCCAAGAAGTGTGGCCACTTCGCTGGCAAGAAGGTCGTGGAGCGAGCGGAGTGGCTGGCGAAACTCCGGGCCGTGCTCGACCTGCGCGACGACGGAGTGAACCTGTTCCTGGTGGCCAGGACCGACGCCAGGGCCGCGGAGTCCCTGGACGAGGCGATCCTCCGCGCTCAGGCGGCCCGAGATCTGGGGGTGGACGCGGTCTTTGTCGAGGCACCCCAGAGCCTGGACGAGCTGGAGCGCGTCGCCAAGGAAGTGGACGACGTGGTGAGGGTCGCCAACATGATCGAGGGTGGAAGGACGCCGCTGCTGACCCTCACCGAACTGCACGACCTGGGCTACGACCTCGTCGTAACTCCGCTCAGCGGATTGCTGGCGGTCACGCGTGCGCTGCGGCACACCTTCGGCATGCTGCGCGACAAGGGCACGTTGCGTGACGACCTTGACCTGCTCGTCCCCTTCGACGACTTCGGCGCGGTGGTCGAACTCGACGCTCATCGCCTACTCGAGCAGCGCTACGCCTGATCGCTGCGCCGATACATGAGGAAGGAGGGGTGTTGCGTCGCATTCATGTCTCCGAGCGGCGTGCCCGACTCGGGGTGCGGCATCGCCTCGCGTCACGGACGTCGTCCTGCGTCGACGTCGCGGGCGACCTCGTGGGCCTCCACTCCTCCGACGCGGCGTCGGTGCCGCTCGCCGTCCGGGCC
>JALZEO010000154.1 GCA_030862025.1 Actinomycetota bacterium
CTCGTGGCACACCTCATCGAGGAGGGACAGATCACCAAAGAAGAAGCGGCCGTCCACCCGCAGCGGTCCATCATCACCCGCGCCATCGGAGTGGACGTCGACCTCGATGTGGACACGCTCACCATCGAACTGCAGGACGGCGACCAGATTTTGCTCTGCTCCGACGGACTGACCAACCCCCTGAGCGACGAAGAGATCCGGTCGGTGCTGGCCTCGGGGCTCGATGCACAAGGAGCGTCGCAACGGCTGGTCGACCTTGCCAACGAGCATGGCGGACCCGACAACATCACCGTGGTCCTCATTTGCTACCACGAGGACGGGGCTCGCAACGGCCGCGTTCGCACCATGCTCATACGTCCCGACGTCAGCCAAGCGGTGGAACAGCAGGACTGGGCCGAGACGCTCGGGAGGATGGGGAGGCTGGCCCCACGCGGCGGACGGTCGACCGAGCACGACGAGTCGCGTGAGGGCCAGGTCCTGCGACGCCTGATGCTGGCGCTTGCGGTCGCGGTCGTGGTGCTCGGACTAGGCGCGCTCGGCAGCTGGTGGCTGTTGTCCCGCTCGTACTTCGTGGGACTCGACGGAAACGTGGTCACGATCTACCGGGGCGTGCCGGCCGCTGTTGGCCCGGTCGAGCTGGCGTGGGTGGCCGAGCACACCGAGCTCGCGGCCTCCGAGCTACCCCCATGGTTCGTGACGCGCTTGCGTGACGGCATTGCCGCCGCCGACCTCGCGGACGCCCGCAAAATCGCGCAGAGCGCACCGCGCCGGGAGACTGTCCCCGAACCACCGCCCCCCGCGGGCCCGCCACCGGGAGACGGGATCCCTGCCCCCCCCTCTCCGTGACGAAAGTGGTGAGCACAACCCGATGAGCGCAAACGGCTCGGCGCTCGTCGGAAACGCGCGCGCTCGTGCCACCGAACGGCAACTGCTGGCACTCGCACTCGTGGTGGTGGTCGCCGCCTACACGCTGGTGGGACTCGCCGAGGCCGCCGTCGTCCCCACGAGCACCTTCACCTACGCCGCCATCCTTCTCGCGCTCGCGGTTATCGCCCACTTGTCTGTACGCCGATTCGCACGCCTCGCCGACCCGGTTCTGCTTCCTGCTGCCTTCCTCCTGAATGGGCTCGGTCTCGCGCTCATACGCCGCCTCGACTTTGCAAACGGCACCGAGTTGGCGCTTGCCCAGACCACCTGGACCATCGTTGGCATAGGGGCGTTCGCGCTCACACTCATCGCGGTACCCGACCACCGTCGGCTCACGCGCTACCGCTACAGTGCCGGACTCGCTGCCATCATCCTGTTGCTGCTACCCCTGCTCCCCATCGTCGGCTACGAGGTGAACAACGCCCGCCTCTGGGTCAACCTCGGCCTGGTTTCCTTCCAACCAGGCGAGTTCGCCAAGCTCGCCATGGTCATCTTCCTCGCCGGCTATCTCGAGGAGAAACGGACGCTGCTGTCGGTGGCCACCACCCGGTTCGGCCCGTTCCTCATACCGTCGGCTCGTCACCTCGCGCCCGTCGTCGTCGCGGCGCTCGGCGGTATCGGCGTGCTCGTGTTCCAGAAGGATCTCGGCTCGAGCCTGCTGTTCTTCGGCGTCTTCATCGTCATGCTCTATATCTCGACGGGACGGGCGGCGTACCCGGCTATCGGCATCCTCGCCTTTCTCGCTGGGGCGTGGTTTGCCTATCTGCTCTTCTCCCACGTGCGCGTCCGCTTCAACATCTGGCTCGACCCATGGTCCGACCTTCACGGCAGCGGTTGGCAGATCGCCCAATCACTGTTCGCACTGGGCACAGGAGGGGTGACAGGCACTGGCCTTGGCCTCGGACATCCAGAAATCCCCGAAGCCGCGACCGACGCGATCTTCGCCGTGCTGGGCGAAGAACTCGGGCTGCTCGGAACGACCGCGGTGCTCACGAGCTTCCTCCTCGTTGTAACGAGGGGTTACAAGGCCGCGATGACGTCCCGCGATGAGGTGGGCACCCTGCTCGCCGGGGGCCTCGCGTCCATTCTTGCGTTGCAGGTGTTCGTCATCGTCGGCGGGATCACCCGGCTCGTTCCGCTCACCGGAGTGACCCTGCCGTTCGTCTCGTACGGCGGCTCCAGTCTCGTCGGCAACTATCTCCTGCTCGCGTTGCTCGTACGGGTCAGTGACGCTGCCCGTCAGACGCTGCAGGTGAGTAGCGGCGCCCCGGTTGAGCAAGCCCGGAATACGGGCCCATGAGGCGCATGGCCCGCAAACAGCCGCGGATGCGACCATGACGACGCCGGCGTGCCCGTGGAGAGCCGGCTCGTGACCAAGCAGGTGCGCGTCGTCGCCGGCCTCATGCTCGCGCTGTTCTTCGCGCTCTTCGTCAACCTCAACGTCGTGCAGGTTCTGCGCGCCGACGAACTGGCGAATCACCCTGCCAACGGCCGCCTCATCGTCGCCGAGTACCAACGCCAACGGGGCCCGATCGTCGTGGGACAGCAGCAGGTCGCATTCAGCGTCCCAACGAACGAGGAACTGAAATACCTGCGCCATTACGACCCTCCCACCTTGTACTCGCACATCCTCGGCTACTACTCGTTCGTTCTCGTCCGCGATGGACTCGAGGCGGTGATGAACGAGGCGTTGATCGGCACGTCGACGGGCCTGCTCGCGGAGAACCTCGCGGAGTTGCTCGGTGATCGCGA
>JALZEO010000219.1 GCA_030862025.1 Actinomycetota bacterium
TCATCATCCTCAACATCGGCCTGCAGCTGAACGTGCTGCCCTCGAGCGCCTTCGCGATGATGGTCATCATGGCCGTGGTCACGACCCTCATGACCGAGCCCGCCCTGGCCATCTACTACCCGCGCCATCTGCAGCGCAAGATGATCCGGGCGGTAGAGGAGGAAGAGGAGCGTGAGGAGGACGAAGTCGTCGAGGAGGTCCTCGAGGAGGAGGGGGAGGGGGCTGCGGAGGGGGCCGAGGCACGCCCCGAGCGGCGGCGCGTGCTCGTCGCCGTCGGCAAACCCGATGCCGCCGAGGAGCTCACACAGATGGCGACCCTCCTCGCCGGGGACGGAGGGGAACGAAACGCGGAGATCACGCTGCTACGGGTCGTGGACGTGTCCGGGACAGAGGTTAGTCACGCCCCGTCGGTGCAGGACTCCATGCTGGAGGATGCGGTCGAGCGGTTGCGCCCATTCGTGGAGGCCGTGGAGGAGGCCGGCTTCGACGCCGACCCCCTCGCCATCGCCTCGGGACATGTCGGCGAGACCATTGCGCGCATCGCCAACGAGCGTGAGGTCGACCTCGTGCTGCTCGGCTACCACGTGGCGCTCTTCGGCGAGCGGCTGCTCGGGGGCACCGTGGGAGAGGTACTGCGCGAAGCGGACGCGGACGTGGCGGTCCTCGTCGACCCCGACGGCCCCCGCCAGCTGCGGGTGACCGAGGACACGCGCATCCTCGTGCCCTTCGGCGGGGGTTTCCACGAGGAGGCGGGGCTCGACATCGCGCGGCGCCTCAGCGCCGCCAGCGGGGGCGAGGTCGCCCTCCTCGGCCCCGCCTCGGATGAGGACGAGCTCCAGGAGCAGGCCTCGAACGCCTCCGAGGACGGCGGCGCGACGGCGTCACCGCTGCCGGTGGAGGGAGATCTCACCGACGAGCTGGTCGACCGCTCAGACGATTTCGACCTGCTCGTGCTCGGTGTGAGCGACAGCTGGGGCCGGGGCGGGAACCTGGCCAGCGTCCGCGAGGAGGTCATGGAACATTCGGGCACGCCGTATCTCATCGTCCGTCGTCACGGCGAGGGGGGCGGCATGCTCCGGTGGTGGAACAACCTGAAACGGGCCTGGCAGCGGTCAGATTCGTCGCGGAGCGAAGAAGGGCAGCAGGAGGTGAGCCAGGCAGAGGAGCAGACCAAGGAGCGTCTGGAGCAGTCAGACTGAGTTCGCCCCGCCCCGGCGAGGTGCAGTCCAACTCGGCCGGCGGACTAGTCGCGGACCGCCCTCGTGGCGGGCTGCAGTGACTGCAGAGGGGGCCGTTCGGGGACGGCGAGGTCGGTCAGGACGATGTCGCGTTCAACTCCGTCTCCGGAGTTGCCGCGTCGGAACTGTCCGAGCAGGGTGGCTGGTGTGGTTGCGGCCACGATCTTTCCCTGCCGCTCCAGGCGGTTGAAGGCGGTCAGCATGATCTGGCCGGCCATCCGTCCCAGCGCCTCCGTGCCCTGATGGGTGTGCTGGCGCTGCCCGAGATCAACCTGCGCCAACGCGTCGAGGCCGACCAGGTCGAGCAGATCGACCAGCAGTCCGAACTCGACGCCATAGCCGGTCACGAAAGGGATGCGCTCGAGGACGTCGCGGCGCGCTGCGCACTCACCAGCGAGGGGCTGGACGAATCCCGCCAGCGCGGGCCAGTACAGGTTGAGCAGAGGTCTCGCAACCAGCTCGGTGACCCGCCCCCCACCATCGGCGATGGTCGTCGCGCCTTCCACCAGGGGCCGGTGGTAGAAGCCTTTGACGTAAGCCAGGGTGGGATCGACAAGCAGCGGACCGAGTAGCCCGGTGACGAAGTCCGCGGTGAAGCCGCGCAGGTCGGCGTCGATGAAGGTGACGATGTCGCCGGTGCTGGCTGCCAGACCCTTCCACAGCGCCTCACCCTTGCCGTCGAGGGGTGGCAGGTGTTGCAGCACCTCCTCTTGGGCTACGACCGTCGCCCCCGCGGCAGCGGCCGCCGCGGCGGTCGCATCCCGCGACCGGGAGTCCACCACGATCAGCTCGTCCACCAGTTGCACGCGTTCGATGAGACGCTGACGGATCATCGCCACGATCGTGCCGACCGTCGCCTCCTCATCGCGGGCTGGGATCACCACGCTCACCCGCCTGTTGCCCTTGGCCGCGATGAGGCTCTCCGCTGGCCACTCCGCCGCGCGACTACTGCATCTGGCCAGCCATTCCCGTACCTCGGCGCGCAGGCCGGCACCATGCCCGCCACTGCGGTCCGCGCGCTCGCCTGCAACTCGCTGCTCGCCGTCCATGCATCTCATTCTCACCGCATCGGTCGTGCGTTGACTCGCTCGCCTCACCGGGCCGCCGGCCGCACGCGCAGCGACCCGCTGCGCTATCCTCATGTCGAGCAACGGCGCTCCCCGCCGCAGGGGCGCCGTTCTACCTGTCCGGGGACGATTCGCCGTCGTCACGAATGGACGCGACCAGGCTGACGCTCGACCTGGTTCGGGCGGCGATCCCCCCGCCGCTGGGACCTCCTCAACTCAGCGAGGAGATTGCTGTGACCGACTCGCTGCCCACCGGCAGGCTCGGCCTCTATGACCCGCGCTTCGAGCGTGACGCCTGCGGTATCGGATTCGTGGCCCACGTCGATGGGGTGCCGCGACGGGAGATCGTCTCGATGGGACTCGAGGGGGTCCGTGGTGTGCGCCACCGGGGTGCGGTCGCCGCGGACGCCAAGAGCGGTGACGGCGCCGGACTGCTGACCCAGATCCCACGCCAGTTCTTCGCCGAGGAGGCGGAGCGCCTCTTCCGACGACCGGTCGACCCCGCCAGAGTCGGCGTCGCCTTCCTCTTCCTCGACATCCGGCCCGACGACAATGGTGAGAAAGCCCGCGCTACGGCCCGCAACGCCGTCATCGAGGCGTGCCGAGTCGAGGGACTCGACTTCCTCGGTTGGCGCCAGGTACCCGTGGAACCCAAGGCGATCGGGCAGATCGCCTTGGCGTCCATGCCGCACTTTCTCCAAGCACTGTTCCTGCGGCCGGAGGGCGCGGACGACGACGAGGCCGAGCGTGCGGCATTCCGCGCGCGTCGCCGCGCACGCATCGCGTGCGACAACGAGAAGATCCGCTACTACGCCGTGTCCTGGTCATTTCGGACCGTGACCTACAAGGCGATGTCGGGTAGCACGCAGCTCGGGCAGTTCTATCCTGACCTGGCCGACGAGCGCTTCACGTCGGCGCTGGCCATCTTCCATTCGCGCTATTCGACGAACACTGCACCGACCTGGGAGCGGGCCCAGCCGTTCCGGATGCTGTGCCACAACGGCGAGATCAACACGATCCAGGGCAACGTCAACCTCATGCGGGCACGTGAGCCCGACCTCGGCGCCGCCTGGATCGACCCGAAGCTCGCACGTCCGGTCATCGAGCCTGACCAGTCCGACTCAGCCATACTCGATAACGCGCTCGAGCTGCTCGTGCGGGGAGGCCGAGACATCCGCCAGGCCGAGGCCATGCTCATCCCGGCCGTCTGGGAGGGCAGCCGAGGTATGGATTCGGCGATCCGCGACTTCTACCGCTACCACTCCTGCCTCGTGGAACCCTGGGACGGCCCCGCCGCGATCATCTTCACGGACGGGCAACGGGTGGGAGCAGCGCTCGACCGCAACGGCCTTCGACCACTCCGCTACCTCGTCTGCGAAGACGGCTATGTCATCGCCTCCTCGGAGGTTGGTGCGGTTCGCACCGACGATCGCGGCAGCGTGCGGCGCGAGCGCCTGGGTCCTGGTCAGATCGTCTGCGTCGATCCCGACGAAGGAGGGCTACAGGAGGACAGCGAGATCAAGCAGCTCCTCGCCTCCCGAGCCCCCTACGGACAGTGGCTGCGGGAGCAGATGCGAGCGGCGCCCGCCGGTCAGCCAGTGGAAGTGGTAAGCCCCGGGGAGGTACCCCGCCGCCAAGCCGCCTACGGCTACACGAAGGAGGAACTGACGCTCATCCTCCGACCCATGGCGACGGACTCGAAGGAGCCCACCTCCTCGATGGGCGACGACACCCCGATCCCGCCTGTCGCGCAGTGGCATCGTCCCGTCTTCCACTACCTCAAGCAACGTTTCGCGCAGGTCACCAACCCGCCCATCGACCACCTGCGCGAGCACGAGGTCATGAGCCTTCGGACGCTTCTCGGTCCGCGGCATCCGATTCTCGTCGAACGACCCGAAACGGCCCGTCTCATCGAGCTCGAGTCGTTCCTGCTCTACCCGGACGGGCTACAGCGTCTCGTGCTCGCCCCGGACATTCCCTGGCCGGTCGCGGCGGTGGATGCAACCTTCCCGGTCGCCAACGGACCGCACGGGATGGAAGCGGCGCTGCGACGGCTCGGCGACGAGGTGGTGGACGCCGTCCAGCAGGGAGCCGGCGTGGTCGTGGTCAGCGATGTGGGCTGCGACGAGCTGCGGGCACGCATCCCGATCCTGTTGGCGGTGGGTGCCGTGCACCAGCGCCTGCTGCGGGAGGGTCTGCGCACGAGAACGAGCATCGTGGCGGAGACGAACGAGGCACGCGTCACCCATGACATGGCCTGCCTGCTGAGCTACGGAGCGGATGCGATCGTCCCCAAGCTCGCCTTCGAGACGTTCGCCCACCTCGCCGACGAGGGCCGCATCCGTGGCGGCGACGAGTTCTCGGGCAGCGACGCACAGGAGCGTTACCGAACCGCGCTCGAAGACGGCGTGCTGAAGATCATGTCGAAGATGGGGATCTCTACCGTCGACTCCTACCGCAGCGCCCAGATCTTCGAGGCCCTTGGGCTCGGGGCTGACGTCATCGACCTGTGTCTGACCGGCACGGTGAGCCAGCTCGGCGGGCTCCACCTCGCCGACCTCGCCGAGGACGTGCTCGCACAACACGCCACCGCGTTCGGCCGCGAGGCGAAGGACGGGGAGGCTCTGCCCAGCCCGGGCGTCGTGAAGTTCAGCCGGCGTGGCGAGGAGTACCACGACATCAACCCTGACGTCGTCGGTGCCCTCCACGATGCGCTGGGTCTCGGCAAGAAACCTGCGCTGCCGCGCTTTGTAGACAGCGAGGTCGCGCCCTCCACCGCCGAAGAGCGGGCCGCCCACCTCTTGAACAAGGCGGCCCGGGAAGGCCGTTACGAGCTGTACGAGCGATTCGCGGAGCTCGTCGAGCAGCGGCCCTACCTTGCACCGCGAGATCTGCTTGCCTACGCGGCCGTCGATCCGGTACCGCTCGAGGAGGTCGAGCCCGTCCATTCCATCGTCCGTCGGTTCTCGACCGGAGCGATGTCGCACGGCGCCCTTTCAGCCGAGGCGCACGAGACCCTCGCCACCGCGCTGAACATGATCGGCGGCGCCGCCAACTCCGGCGAGGGTGGGGAGGACCCCGTCCGCTACCGCACCCGGGGCGGCCACCGGGACCGCAACTGCCGCATCAAGCAGATCGCTTCGGGCCGATTCGGCGTCACCCCAGAATACTGCGCCTTCGCCGACGAGTTGCAGATCAAGATGGCGCAGGGCTCTAAGCCGGGTGAGGGCGGCCAGATCCCGGGCCACAAGGTGAGCGAAGAGATCGCTCGCCTGCGGCACACCCAGCCGGGGGTCACGCTCATCAGCCCACCCCCCCACCATGACATCTACTCGATCGAGGATCTGGCGCAGCTCATCTACGACCTCAAGCAGGTCAACCCCGACGCGACCGTGTCGGTGAAGCTGGTGGCCGAGGCGGGGGTAGGCCAGATCGCGGCGGGCGTCGTGAAAGGCCTCGCCGACGTCGTGCAGATCTCCGGCCACGACGGCGGGACCGGCGCCTCGCCTCTGTCGTCGATCCTCCATGCCGGCCTGCCTTGGGAGCTCGGCCTGGCCGAGACCCAGCAGACGCTGCGCCTCAACGGACTGCGCGGTCGCGTCCGCATCCGGGTCGACGGTGGCTTCAAGACCGGCCGGGACGTGCTCGTCGCCGCGCTGCTCGGCGCTGACGAATATTCGTTCGGCACCGCGGTGCTGCTGGCCGAAGGCTGCATCCTCGTGCGCACGTGCCATCGCAACACCTGCCCGGTGGGAGTCGCGACTCAGCGGCGGGACCTGCGCGACAAGTTCGAGGGCTCACCGGAAATGGTGGCCGCCTACCTGCTCTTCGTCGCCGAGGAGGTCCGGCGGGGCCTCGCCGCCCTGGGGCTACGGTCGCTGGAAGAAGCGATTGGACGGGTCGATCGCCTCCGACCGCGCTCGGTCGACGGTCGTGGCTCCCGGCTCGACCCCACTCCACTCCTCGCCGATGTCGGCGACGAGCCGCGACGGTTCACCGGACATCTGCCATTCCAACGGCCGCAGAGCGAGCTCGGCGACCTGGTCTTCGATGATGCGCTCGAAACGGTCTTCCTCGGGGGGCTGGTCGAGTATGTATACGACGTCCGCAACTCGGAACGCACGGTGGGAGCCCGACTCGGTGGTGCGATCGGGCTGGAGTTCGGTGAGAAGCATCCGCCCGGCACGGCCCGGCTGCGTTTCCATGGCGAAGCTGGACAGTCGTTCGGAGCTTTCCTCACCGACGGGGTGGAGCTCGTGCTAACGGGCGAGGCGAACGACTACGTCGGCAAGGGCATGGGCGGGGGACGCATCGTGATCCGCCCCCCCGCGTCGGATGTCGGCGACCCGGTCCTCGTAGGCAACACCGTGCTCTACGGGGCAACCGGTGGGGAACTGTTCGTCGCCGGCCGAGCAGGCGAACGCTTCGCGGTACGCAACTCGGGCGCAACCGCCGTCGTCGAGGGCACGGGCGACCACGCGTGCGAGTACATGACCAACGGCGTGGTCGTCGTGCTCGGGCCCACCGGCAGCAACCTCGGGGCGGGGATGAGCGGCGGTCAGGCGTTCGTCTACGACCCCACCTCGGAGGTGCTCGCGAAGGTCAACCGCCAGCTCGTCGAGGCCCGGCGCCCCGACGGCTACCACCTCGCGGCCCTGCGCGACCTCGTCGAGCGCCATGCAACCTTGACCGCGTCGCGTCGTGCCGCGGACCTCCTCGAAGGCTGGGAAGAGGCGCGCGACAGCTTCTGGCTCGTCGCGCCGAAGACCGAACTCGAGCGGGTAGCAGCCGCCGAGGGCGGCGCGCGCTCCACCTCCTGACGGGGATGAGACGACGGAAGAGGACGTGAGCGTCGCTCCTGCGGAGCGCCGCGAGAGGAGCCGTCTTAGGCCTCCTAAGACGGCGACGGAAGAGGACGTGAGCGGCGCTCCGCAGGAGCGACGCGAAAGGACCGGTCAGCGACAGTCGACGGCGACGACCTCTATCGGCTCGGTGATGCCCCTGACCGTAATCGTTCGCGGTTCGGACAGGCTGTAGCCGGAGCCAGCCCCGACCGTGGCCGTACTGGCCAGGATCTCTCCGCCCTCCGCCAGGTCAGCGATCCGAGCGGCCTCGTGCACGCCCTTGCCCTGGAAGTTGCGGCCCACCTGCGCCGCCTCCGAAGCGTGCAGCCCGATTCGGACCTGAGGGGCGAAGCCGTGCTGCCTGCGGTGTTCAGCGAGCCTGCGCTGTATTGCGACTGCCGCGGCAACCGCCGCCTCCGGACTGTCGAATCCCACGAAGAAGCCATCACCGGTCGCCACCACCTCCTCACCGTGATGGGCGGCGAACAGGGCTCGCAAGGTCTCGTCGTGCCAACGCAACAGGTTCGTCCATGCTTCGTCTCCTAGCGCCTCGACGAGGTTCGTGGACTTCTCGATGTCGGTGAACATGAACGTCTTCATCACCCGCTGGCGGACGCGGCCGCGACCACGCAGCTGCCACGGGAGTAGCTCTTCCACTTCCTCGATTTCGATGGCCTGGGTCGGGCAGGACAGGGCAGCTTCTCGCAGCAGGTCCTCTTCGACGCTCGACGTGTCCACGACTTCCGCCTTGAAGAGGTCGCCCTCGAGCCAGTCGAAGGCAGTGGGCGCGAGTGTGATGCAGTTGCCCGCGCCGATGCAGCGATGGCGGTCCACCCTCACTCTCAACATTGCTTACCGCTCCCCCGTGGAACCATCCTCACACGACGTTGAAGTTGAAGGCGAAGGCCGTGGCTTCGGCGCGAGACGAGGTGCCCATCTTCGCGTAGATCTCAGTCAGCCGACGCGCGACGACATCCTCGTTCACCCCCAACTCCAGTGCGATCTCGTGGTTGGTCCGTCCTTCGATGAGCAACCACAGCAGCCGAGTCTCCTCCTTGGCCAGCTCCCCACCGGCCAGCTCCGCGGATGGTGAAGACTCGCCTGCCCCATGTCCTGCCGCCGCCTGCTGTTCCAGCGGGCCGGCCAGTCTTGAGAGCTCGCGGCCAATGGGGCCCCGAAACCACCGCACCCGGACGTCCTCGTCGAGGATGCGCTGGGCGATGAGGGCAAGGTTCAGGCGCAACTCCTCCTTCACCATCTGCTTCTCTTCATCGGATCCTCCGCTGACGACCGCTCGAGCAGCAGGGAGCACGATCTCGAGGTTGAAGTCCTCTTGGGCAGCAGCTTGCAGGGTGGCGAGGGCCGTTCGCCCCGCCTCGGCCGCCTCTTCCCCCTCCCCGCGGGCAAGGGCCACCCCTGCGAGGGCGGCGTCGGCCTGTGCTCCCCACACCGGATGACCGGGCAGCAGGGGCACGAGGGCCTTCGCGTCGCGGGCTGAGTGCTCGGCCAAGGACAGCAGTTCCTCGTCCCGGCGCTGGGCTCCCAGCCTTGCGGCCTCGAGGGCCCGTCGGGCCAGAGCCTCACAGCGGGATGCAGGCCGCCCCTGGTCGGTGGCCAGGCTCACGGCTCGCTCCAAGTGTTGCCGCAGCCCTGCAGAGTCACCGGCCACGGCGCGAGCGGTTCCGCGCCACAACTCGAGTTGTCGGGCTCGCAACGGGGTGGGAGCGGCCGCAGCGGCAACCGCGGCCCGATCGAGCCAGCGCTCCGCCTCCCCGACCTCGCCCAGGTCCAGGTATGCCAGGCCCACGCCTCCCGCCGAAGCAAACTCCAGCAGGCGGTCGCCCAGCCCACGGGCCGCCTCGTACGCCTGCTCCCCGTGTGACAGCGCGAGGTCCGGCACGACCTTCGCCCGGGCGAAGACGTGCGCACCGTAAAGCATCTGGCCTTCGGCCCTGGCCCGCTCGCTCTCCCGCGTGAGAGAGGTCATCCGGGTGGAAAGCCGCCAGATCTCCTCGATGCGCTTGGCCGAGCCCTGGAGATGGATGTCGATACCGAAGTTGATGTAGGCGATGGCGATGATCGTGGACATGACCCCGCGTCGGTCGCCCAGCCGTTCGAACAGCGCGAGCGCCCGCTCGTAGTGGCCGGTCGCCCGCTGTACGTAAGGCGCGACCGGGTATTCGGAGAGCACGTTGTCCGGCGCCTCACCGGCGGCGACCCGCCGCATGATGGGCACATGCTCCCCTCGCTGGATCAGCGCCACGAACCAGGCCCGAGCCCGACCCACCTCGATGACGCCGAGTTCGCGTGTGGCCGCCGCCAAAGCTGACAAGTCGCCCAAAGCCTCGGCCAGCTCGCACGCACGCCGGTAGGCTTCCTCCGCACCCTCCAGGTCGACTTCCGTTGCGGTCGGACTGAACGATTCCCCGAGCGGGCTGCCGAGCAGGCCTTGACCGAGCTCGAGGCCGGCTGCGAGCTCACCCCGGCGATCCCTGCGCTCTTCCGCCAGGCGTCGCACATGCCGCGCGAGTTCGACCGCCTGCTGATCCTCGCCGGACAGGCGAAGGGCGGCGGCTCGCCGTAGCATGATCTCGAGTTCGAGCTGAGAATCGTCGAGGGCCTCGGCCAGTGCTCCGAGCTCCGACAGTCCCTCCAACCGCTCGCTCGATTCCCGGAGCGTGCCCAGGGCCTCGTCTCGAGCGGTGAGCAGGGCCACGCGGTCTCGGGCGGCGGAAGTGGCCGGCAGAGCGAGGTCGACGAGCCGCAGCACTTCGTCGGGGGCGTGGGCCGCAAGCGCCACCTTGGCGGCTTCGATGGAGAATCTTGCCGCTCGCTCGGCGTC
>JALZEO010000226.1 GCA_030862025.1 Actinomycetota bacterium
CCTGAGGGCCGGGGGAGTAGGCCCCGATCGAAGAAGCATAGACGAGGTTACCAACGCCGGCCTCGGCCGCCGCCTCGAAGACCCGCATGCTGCCGAGGACGTTGTGACGCCAGGTAGTTACCTCGTCGTGGGTCGGCTGGAAGATCCATGCGAGGTGAACCACGACGTCGGCGTCCCGGAAGTGGGGGACGAGGTCGTCCCTGTAGGTATCCGCCTGCGCCCAGGTTGTCTTCGAGGGCTGCCATGCGGGTGTTCGCCGTGCCAAGCCGAGGATGGCGCTGACCTCAGGCTCGCCACCCAGTGCCTCGACGAGGCTGGTACCGACGTTGCCCGTGGCTCCCGTGATCACCACTCGCATCCCTGCCATCCTGCTCCCGTTCAGTCGGCTCACGCCTCGAAGTGAATCGACGACCGGGGGAGTACCGCACGTACCGGTCGGACAGCCCCCCGAGAAGCGCCGCGGGTAACGTTGGCCCGCCGCACGCCTTGCCCTTGTCCCCGGTGCGAAAGGAGCTGCGGTGGCTGACAACTCTGACATCCTTGCGGTGCTCCAGAGTGATCACGATGAGGTGCGCGCACTGTTCTCTCGTCTCGAATCCACCCCGCTCGACCAGAGAGGGGAACTGTTCAGCGAGATCGTCAACGAGCTCGCTCGCCACGAGACTGCCGAGGAGATGATCGTCTACCCGACCCTCCGCGACGCCGCCCCCCAGGGCGACCAGGTGGCAGACGTCCGCCTGGCGGAAGAGCAGGAGGGCGAAGAGCTCATGGCCGCCATGGAGGACATGGACCCGGCCAGCGACGAGTTCCTGAGCAGCTTTCGCCAACTGCGTGAGGAGGTCGAGGAGCACGCTTCCCAGGAGGAGCGCGAGGTATTTCCGAGGCTGCGCGAGTACTGCGATCTCGAGCAACGGAACTCCCTGGGGGAGAGGTTCACGACCGCCAAGAAGGCGGGTCCCACCCACCCCCACCCCGAGGCACCCAACAGGCCACCCGGGCTCATGGCACTCGGACCGGTTGCTTCCGTGTTCGACCGCGCCCGTGACGCAGCTCGCAAGGCGATGGGGGGCTAGCGGGTGAGAGCGCACGGTCCGTGCGCTCACTGAGTCGGAAAGGCCAGCAGGGCGTCGGAAACGTGCGGCCGCTCGACGTCCGGACGGTGACCGGACTGGCGACGATGCCCGCGTGGAAGCCTCTCCCGGGCCGACGCACCTCACAGTTCGCGTGGCTCGAGTGATCTGGTGGCGGGGCCGGTCAGGACGCGCCCATCGCGGTCATAGCGCGATCCGTGACAAGGGCAGTCCCAGGTCTGTTCAGCTGGGTTCCATTGGACGATGCAACCAAGATGTCGGCACACCGCAGACACCGCGGTCGTCCTCCCACCCTCGTCCTTGGCGACGGCAACCTGCTCCCCCCCGGTGAGCACGACGCCCCCACCGCCAGGGGGAATGTCGGCAACCGTCGTGAACACCGACCGAAAGCGGTCACCGGCGAAGCGTTTCGCTGAGTCGACATTGTGCTGCAGGAGTTCCCGCACCGACCGGATCACCTCCAAGCGGGTGGTAGAGAAGACCTCCGCCCAGCGGCTGCCGCGCGAGAGGATGGAATCCGCGATGATCTCCGCGGCGGCGGTCCCGTTCGACAGTCCCCACTTTTTCAGGCCCGTGGCGACGTAGACGCTCCCGCCAAACGCGACCTTGCCGATGTAGGGCACATTGTCGACGGGCATGTAGTCCTGAGCGGACCACCGGTAGTCGATGCGGGAGACCGGGAAGCGCTCCCGTGCGAAGTTGACGAGTGCTTCGTAGTGGGCGCCGGTGTCGGGCTCCTGACCGGTCTTGTGGCTGTTGCCCACCACGATCAGATAGTTGTCTTCTCGTGCGCGGTAGGGGCGGAAGGATCGCGTGGGGGATTCGGCCGAGATGTACATGCCAACGGGAGTCTCACCGTCGATCCGGGCCGCAATCCCGTAAGCACGAGACGGGTGCGTACGTGCGAACTCGAAGCCGCGGTCGAGGATCGGCAGCAACGTCGCAAGGACGACATGATCGGCCCTCAGCGTGCCGTGTTCGGTGATGACGCGCGGCTGCCCCCCCTCCACCACATCCAACGCCCGGGTCTGTTCATGCACGCTGCTACCGCCACCGTCGACGGCTACCGCCAGGGCATGGAGGTACTTCACAGCATGCAGCTGCAACTGGCGTTCGAAGCGGACTGCGCCGACGATCGGGAACGGCAGTTCCGTCTCCTCGGCCCAACTGGCCGGCAGACCCAGCCGCTGCGCCGCTTCAAGCTCGGCGTGCATGCGCTCCGCCTGACCCGGCTGTTCCGTGTAGACGTATGCGTCCGCGGCGACGAGGTCGGCGTCCAACTCGTAGCGGCGCGCGATTTGCTGCACGAGGGAGAGGGCATTCTCGTTGGCTTCCGCATAGGCGCGAGCCGCGTCCTCGCCCTTCTGTTCGATCAGATCCGCGTACAGCAGGCCATGCTGCGACGTCACCTTGCCGGTCGTGCCGCCGGTGGTGCCGTGACCGAGTCGCTCCGCCTCGATCACCACCACCCGCGCCCCGGCCTCCTTGAGGAGCAGGGCAGTGGTAAGTCCCGTGATCCCCGCACCGACGACGATGACGTCGGCGTGTCCCGCTCCCTCCAGCCGCGGATAGGTGCGCGCCGGCCCGGTGGCGCGCCAGATCGAGGTGTCCTGCCCTGGAAGCTGTGCCACGGGAGCTCCGATCGGATCACCTGCGTCGCGCTTGCTCGTCATCGTGGCCGCAGTGGGCGGAGCGGCTTCAAGAAGCTCGTGGCTCGAAGATCACGCAGCAGTCGCCAGGTTGAAGGCAGGCCAGTACCGCTTCGAGATCATCCTGCCCCAGCCCATGGAGGACGCCGTCGAGGAAGGTGTGGTTGAGGGCGCAGATGAGTTCGGGTGACCGCTGCGCCAGAGCATGGAAGGGGCAGTTGCGCAGTGCGATACCACCTTGGGGGGCTCGGTAGGGCTCGTAGCCGAGCCCTTCGAGGATCTCGGTGAGTCCGTTCGGGCCCTGATGGTCGCTGGATCGCGGGCTGCCGCCGCGACGTGTGCCTTCGCCGACCTCGCGCCCCTGCTGGGCCGCGATGCGCTGAGCAGCCTGCAGAGGGGGCTCTCCCTCGGCCGCGGCCTGGAGGGCATCCACAAGCAGGGTGCCGACGAGTTCATAGCCCCGCTGGGGGATGGACAGGTCGAGTTCGACGTCGGCAGGGGCATAGTACTTCGCTGTGCGCCCCGCTCCCGGCCCCGAGCGGCCGGGGGGGCGGGCGTAGTGGGCCGTGAGCATTCCGGCCTCGAGCAGACGTTCGAGGTGGAAGGTGGCCAGGCGAGAGGGGATACCAACACGCTCGGCGATCTCCTGACGACTCAAGGGCCGTCCGGCGCGACGGATCTGCTGATAGATGTGCCAGCGCGTGTGGTCGCCCAGCACGTTGAGCAGCCCCAACCAGGCTCTGGTGCCTTGACCCATCCTTCGCCACCCTGTCTCACCCGCCGTCTTGCAAGTCAGACTCTAACGACAGGCCCCTTGTACGAAAGACTTTGACAGCAGCGTGGAGGCGATGGAGAGTCTAGCGATAGGATTGGTTGTCGTTAGAGCTGTTCGGGGGTGATGTGATGGCTACCAGAGGAGCGGCAGCGCCAGCGACCGCGGAAACCGCCCGCGGGATACGAGACCCGGGCTTTGTCGCGTTCTGGGTCCTGCGACTCGGCTTCACCGTGGCGCCGATCCTGTTCGGCCTCGACAAGTTCTTCCACTTCATGGTGGACTGGGACATCTACCTGTGGGAGCCCGTCGCGGAATTCCTCCCCGGTACGGCCGACCAGATCATGATGGCCGTCGGCGTGATCGAGATCGTCGCCGGCCTGGTCGTGCTCGTCGCCCCTCTCATCGGTGGGCTGCTCGTAGCAGCCTGGTTGGCGACGATCATCACCACCCTCGTCCTGGTCGGCATCACCGGGGAGTCCGCTGGCGTCACAGGGCCGGTTGCGTACTGGGACATCGCCCTGCGTGACTTCGGCCTGTTGCTGGGCGCCCTGTCGCTCGCCATCCTCTCCAGGAAATGGGGCGCGTTCGGGCGCAAGTGAGCGGGACGCTGCCCTCGGGAACGGTTCCGCGCATCTCGACGGGTAGCCGAATTCGCGTCCCGCACGAGCAGTTGACGGCCGGTCGGGCAGTGCGGGGCATCCGCGGATGCCCTGAGCAGCGGGGCGGAGACGACCCCGGCGCGTTTCTTTCAGGAACGGGCCCGAGAGGACACCGCGGCGCCAGGAGCGCCTCCCATCCGCGGCGACGTGACCATCAGGAGTCGATGTGCGTCGAAAGCTGTTCGCCATCCGCCCAGCCGTCACCATGCGCGGCCGCAAGTTCAAGGGGTTGCGGGGGTGGGCCGGGAAACCGCTCCACCCCCCGCTGACCGACCTTCCCGTGGCCGCCTACGTCTTGGCGGGGGTCTTCGACCTCGTGTCGTTCCTCGCCGGCGCGGACAACGAGATCGCCCGTGACGCCTATGTGGCAGGGACCTGGACGATCATCGGGGGCGGGATCGTCTCACTGGGTGCCGCTCTCACCGGGTTCTGGGACTGGCTGAGATCCACCCCCAAACACACGCAGGCCTGGCGGACCGCCAACTGGCACATGGCGGTGATGGTGACGGTCACCCTGATCGTCGTCGCTGACATCGCGCTACGCCTCGCCGACTACAGCGTCCCGAATGCCCCCGGCGGCGTCACGATCCTGTCGGTCCTGGCCGGTGCACTCGTGGCCTACGGCGCCATCTACGGGGGAGCGCTGGTCTACGACTACGGTTTCAACGTCGAGACCTCCGGGGACCACCCCGTCTGGCACGAGTCGGAACGCGACCTCCTACCCGGTCAGAAGACCTTTCCCGCCTAGACCCTGCGAAAGAAGACAGGCAGACGGCGGCTGGGCCGAAGCGGTACCTCTGCCACGCGGGAGGTTGACGAAGTGGTCGGAGAGCTTGTGTCGGGTCTCGACAAGCTGGGGCATTACACCCAGCAGCCCCAGACCTGGGGCGGGATTGCCGTCGTGCTCGCCGTTGGCGGAGGAGGGCGAGGTCGGCGGGCTGCGCTACGCGGCAGCGCCAGCTACGGACTCGCTGCGGTCATCGCCAACTTTCTCGTCAAACCCCTCATCAGGAGACGCCGACCCTCGGGAGCGGGGAAGGGGAAACTCGGACCGATGACGTCGTCGTTCCCTTCGGGGCACGCCGCTGCCGACCTCGCCTTCACGTTCGGGGCGGCTCAGGAAATCCCAGCGCTGCTCGTCCCACTCGTGGCGGCGACCCTCCCCGCTCACTGGTCGCTCGTGCGTAGCAACGGCCATCACACCACCGATGTGCTCGTGGGAGGGGCGGTCGGGCTCGCCGTTGCATGGGGCATGTGGAAGGTGTGGCCGGTCCCACACCGAGATGACGACCGCTCCGAGCGTCGAACAGGCCGCGTTTCTCGCGAGAGACAGCGCCACCGCGATGAGTTGGACCGGGGGCAGGCAGACCGGCACGTCCTATCAGGCTGAGGAGCGGGGCAGTCACCCGGCTGGTGAGATCGCCAGGCGAGATACACCAGACGGGAGGGGGCCATTGGGAGCATCGGGGCGGAACAGAAGAGCAGCGGCCAAAGGTGTCTCCGATCACTACCACCCCTGGCTGAACTCTCAGGGCCACTCGCCGTTCGCTTGGTCGGTACTGGCGGCACTTTGCCGTCCGTACCTCGCTGCCCCTGGTCGCGCTGGTCACGTGTCCGATCAAGCGCTACCACCCGGCCGTTGTGGCTCAGATGGCCGCCACCACCGCCTGTCTCGCAGCGAACGGCTTCACGCTGGGGGTGGGGACCGGCGAACACCTCAACGAGCACGTCGTTGGCGGCGAGTGGCCGGATCCGGCCGTGCGTCACGCCCAGCTGCGGGAGGCCGTGGAGATCATTCGCCGCCTGTTCTCTGGCGACGAGACGACCCTCTATGGCGAGTGGTTCACGGTCGACCGTGCGCGTCTTTTCACCCTGCCGGACGAACCGCCACCGATCGTGGTGGCAGCCGGCGGGCCAGACGCCGCCCGGTTGGCGGCGGAGCTGGACGCCGGCCTGGTAACAGTGGGGCCGAACGGAGATCTGGTCGAGGCCTACCGCGTTGCCGGCGGAAACGGCCCAGTGATCGCACAGGCGAGCGTCTGCTGGCATACGGACGCGGGCGAAGCGAAGAGGATCATGCGAGAGCGGTGGCGGCAGGGCGTTCTGGGCTGGGACGCTATCGCCGAACTACCCACCCCGGCCGCCTTCGAAGCCGCCACGCAGAGCGTCCGTGAGGATGATGTCGTCGGTTCCAAGCCGATCGGAAGCGACGTCGACGCCTACCTCTCTTCGCTGAGCCAGTTCCAGGACGCCGGTTACGATCGCGTGCTGATCCACAACATCGGGCGGGAACAGTCAGGCTTTCTCGAGTGGGCGCAACGGCAGCTGCTGCCCGGGTGGCGATCGTCATCCTGACGCCGCGGCAGTGCGCCCGGCTCGTCACCGTGGTGTGATGGGAGAGGTGCATGGCGACCTGGCAGTCCGACGAATCCGTTTCACGCCCGATGTCGCGCCAAAGATGGGACTCCCTTGCGTTCCTGCACTGGCCCTACGACCCGGATGTTGTGCAGAGCATGCTCCCTGACGGTTTGGAAGTCGATGTCTTCGACGACAAGGCGTGGGTCGGACTTACCCC
>JALZEO010000235.1 GCA_030862025.1 Actinomycetota bacterium
CGTGATGGGCGGCCTTGCGCAGGTTCGCGGCGCCGGGCTCGACTCCGAGGTGGGGCCACAGCGCCTCGATCACCTGGTCGCGCGCGAGGCGATGCCCGTCGGCGAGCGCGAGAAGCTGCACCAGCTCGGCGGCCCGACGGCCCGGCCACGCATCCGCCTCGACCTCGTTGTCGCCGACGGCGACCCGAAAGCGACCGAGCAACTCGATGCGTACGCCGCTCTCCTGGGCTTCAGGGCTCATTGCTTCTCCGACCGCTACCCAGCCTACGCCTGTATCGACGCTCGCGCGAATGCCCACTCACAGCGAGGAACGTTTCAAGAACACACGTCCGCCACGCTGCATCAACCCGGCTACTACCAAGGAGGGCTGGACCATGAAGGCGATAAGGCGGAGGCACCGGTCGCGATCGACGGCCACGGCGTCGAGCTGCGGATGCAGAAGCTGGGCGGCGGCATGACCACGGCGTTCGTGCGCGTGCCCAAGGGCGCCGACTTCACGCCCGCCCTCGCCGGACTCCCGGATGACCTGGGCCAGTGCCCGCACTCGGGCTACCTGCTCGAGGGTCGCGTGAGGATGCACACTCGGGACAGCGAGCAGGTATACGAGGCCGGTGAGGCCTTCTACTGGGCGCCCGGGCACGCGCCCGAGGCGCTCGAGGACTCCGAGTACGTGGACTTCTCGCCCACAGACGACTTCAACCACGTCATCAACCACATCGAGGGCAAGGGATGACCGCCTGGCAGCGCCGCTCCCTGGCGAACGGTCAGGGAACGTTCCAGGGCCAACGCCCCGGCAAGCTCAGTTGCGCTGATGCCCGCGCAGGATCGAGGGGAAGCGTGATGAGCGAAGGGACCAGAGACCCAGCATCGCGGCTCGGGAGGCACGCGCGCGTAAGAGGTTCGAGTCTTCCGGTGAAGGGGGGAATGGCTGCAGCTTGGGCGCTGGTCCTGGCGCTCATCGCGACGCTTGCGTGGTCGGCCGTCGCTCGGGCCGCGCCTATCGCAACCATCACGGGGTCGTTCAGCGACTCGTGCAGGGACTTCGCGGCCCACTCGAGCAAGGACGTCTCGCATGTGGTGATCCACCACGCCGACGGTCGCGTGGTCAAGGATGAGGACATAAACAGCCCCGACTTCTTGGTCGAGGGCGGGGCCGGCGACGAGATTGACTTCGCGATCGTGGAGTCGGGCACGACGACTGAGCAGTTCGCCTGCGCGCGTCCGCCCACCGACAGCGCGCCCACCGGCGTCCTCGAGAGGAAGGTGGGCTCGAGTGACCATCAGAACCCCGAGGGCTCCTGGACGAGCGCCGACTGCCAGTACGCCCCCGACACCACCTTCTGTGCCTATGGGCTCGGCGTCGGCGAATCGAGCGTCAGCTTCCGCGGCACCGGCAGCACGGAACCCGACGACGACATCGCGAGCTGGTCGATCGACTTCGGCGATGGGACTTCGACGAGCGGGAACTGGAGCACAGATCCACCGGCGGAGGTCACCCACGACTACGGGCAGTACGCGTGTGCCTGCACCGTGGTCCTGACAGTCACCGACTCTGCCGGGCACGGCAGCGCGGATCCGATGGTCGCGAACATCGACAACGACGGCCTCGACTGACCCAGCCGAGCAAGCCAAGCCCACCGGAGGTCACAGATGCTCAAGAGGTTCGGGTCTCACTTCCGCCACAACGTGGTGGCCTATATCGCGCTGTTCTTCGCCATCCCAGCGGCCCACGCGGTCCGCTTGGCGTGCATGGCGACGAGACGTATTATCGCCCGCGGAGTCGTGTGCGCTCTGGCTCTCGTCTGCGCAGCGTCGGTGAGCGCGTCTACGGCGGACGCCGCTTCGGCACCCGGCAGCCTCGATCTCAGCTTCGACGGCGACGGCAAGGCCGTCACCGAGATCGGATCCGCGACCGATCAGGCAAGTGCGGTGGCGGTCCAGGAGGACGGCCGGGTCGTCGTCGCCGGCTTCAGCCAGAGCGGGACCGGTAATCGCTTCGCTGTCGTGCGCTATAAAAGCGACGGCAGCCTCGACACCAGCTTCGACGGCGACGGCAGGACAACCACGGCGGTCGGCACCGGCAGCCGCGACGAGGCC
>JALZEO010000241.1 GCA_030862025.1 Actinomycetota bacterium
CAACAACGGACAGTACCCTCCCTGCCGAGATGCTGAGAACCCGCCTGGCGAAGCCGGGCGGCGCGCTGACCGGCTGACTAGCTGTTTAACACAGATTTAAAACAGAGTTTACGAACCAGAAACACAAGCGCGAAGTTCATACCCTATGATCCGGTCTGGCAGCGGAAGCTAGATCAGTAGGAGGAGTGGGAATAGAGATGGCTGATCCCCCGCGAACATCAGCTTCCTCGACTTCGACGGGTCGGCGGCTTCGACATATCCTGGGCAAGAACGCCAGAGCACTGTCTTTCATTCCCCGCGAGCGGCGCTTCTACGAGCTCTTCGAGCAGCAGGCTTCGGTAATCGTCAGCTCAGCTGGCCTGCTCGAGGGGGCCCTCGCCGACGGGGCAGATCTTCCGACACGCCGGCGGGAGATCAAGGCCCTCGAGCACCAGGGCGACGAGCTTACCCACGAGATCGTGCGCACCCTGAATCGAACCTTCGTCACCCCTTTCGACCACGAGGACATTTACGCTCTCGCGTCCGGTCTCGACGACATCCTCGACTACATCGAGGAGGTTGCCGATACGGCAAACCTGTACGGGATCACGACCATCCCCGAGCCCGCGCGCGAGTTGGCGAGGCTCCTCGCGCAGGCGGTCGCGCACCTCGAGCAGGCGATCGGCAAGCTCGAGTCCGGGAAGGGGATGGACGAGCACAGCGCCGAGGTCCACAGGCTCGAGGACGTAGGCGACTCGACGTCGCGTCACGCCATCGCCGAACTCTTCAGCGGCCAACGCCAGCCACTAGAGGTCATCAAGCTGAAGGATCTGTACGACCTCCTGGAGAATGCGCTCGACCGCTGCGAGACCGTGGCGAACGTGCTAGAGGGCATCGCTACGAAGAATGCCTGACGCGCAGACGCTCCTCCTTGTCCTCACCATCGCCGTCGCGCTCTTCTTCGACTTCACCAACGGCTTCCATGACACGGCGAACGCCATCGGGACGACAATCGGGACGCGCGCGTTGCCGCCGCGCGTCGCCGTCGGCTTATCGGCCGTCCTCAACTTCGTCGGCGCGATCGTCACGACGCAGTTGCTCCATGCGGAGGTAGCGAATACTGTTGGGAGCCTCGTGGCGCCCGAGGGCGGCGTAGCGATGTCGATGCTTATCGCCGTGCTGTTCGCTGCCATCACCTGGAACCTCATCACCTGGCGGGCGGGGCTTCCCTCGAGCTCTTCGCACGCGTTGATAGGAGCGCTGATCGGTATGGGCCTTGCGGTGTACGGCGTCGGTTCGGTGCAGTGGGGGGAGGTCTACCCTGTCTTTATCGCCCTGATCAGCTCACCGATTGCCGGGCTCGTAGTCGCGTACGTAGTCTCCGTCGTGCTCCTCAATTTGCTTCGCCGAGCGCGTCCGAGCCGTGCCAACAGCGCATTCCGCAGGCTTCAGCTCTTCTCCAGCGGTTTCGTAGCCTTTAGCCACGGAGCCAACGACGCGCAGAAGACGATGGCGATCATTACCCTCGC
Source organism: Actinomycetota bacterium (assembly GCA_030862025.1). Lineage (GTDB taxonomy): Bacteria > Actinomycetota > Nitriliruptoria > Nitriliruptorales > JAHWKO01 > JALYGD01. Next base: position 1,509 of record JALZEO010000241.1, read on the forward strand.
CCTCTTTAGCTCGGGTCATCTCACGGAGTTCGCCGTCCCGACGTGGGTCGTGCTCGCGGCCGCGCTCGCGATCGGCCTCGGGACGTGGGCGGGTGGCTGGCGCATCATCCGGACCATGGGCACCCGGATAGTGCGGATGGAGCCCCTCGATGGGTTTGCCGCCCAGACGGTCGCCGCGGCCGTGATCCAGCTGGCGACAACGTGGGGGCTGCCTGTAAGCACGACGCAAGTCGTGTCGGGCTCCGTTATGGGCGCCGGCGCGACGCGCCGGTTCAGCGCCGTGCGGTGGGGCGTTGCCCGCCGTATCGTCTGGGCGTGGATCCTCACCATCCCCGCCTCTGCTGCCCTCGCGGCGCTCGCCGCTGTTCTCATCAAAGCCGGGCCACTCGCGCTTACGCTCGCGGTCCTCGTCTCGGGGGTGGCAGCCCTCGCCCTACTCACGCGGGGGATGCGGCGCAAGCGGCCAAGCACCGACTTCGGTATCGGGCCGACAGAGGACCCGAACACCGCCGGCAAGAGCGTGAAGCGTGAATCTGCGAAAGGGTCTGCGATGAAGGTTGGAAGATCGTGATGGTGGGTCGGAGGCGATCGACGAACGGCGTGACTGGACCTTTTGGTTAGGAAGTCGACGGTGACACGAGAGACTCTGCAGCAGGGGTTAGACGATCTGGTCGCGGAGGTCCTCGATCTCGGCAAGGAGGTCGAGAGCTCCATAGGGAACATGGTGAAAGCCATGGAGACGCGCGACGCGAGCGCAGCAAGCCAGGAGCTGGGGGTGGATGCCCGCTACAAGGCACGGGGGGCGGAGACCGAGAGGGACTGTATGATCCTCCAAGCCCGTCAAGGTCCCGTCGCCCAGCACCTCGGGCTTCTCTACACGGTGCAGTCGGTGACGAACCACCTCGTGCGATCGGGCACTTTATGCGAGCATATCTGCCGCGCGATCGTGGAGACCGCCGGGCTCGAACGCGACGAGGACCTCGATGCCGTCCTGGTAGAGATGGCCCGGACCGCGCGGAACATATTCCGTGAGGGCCTCGAGATCTTCAGGAACCGGGACATAGATCGCGCCCGCGACCTCCAGGCCAGAGACGACAAGGTCGACCTGCTCTACTCCGAGGCCATGAACCTCATAGCCAACCCGTCCGACGGGGGCTCCGGTGCGCCCGAGTGGCGCATGCGGGCGGCCTTGATAGTCCACTACCTAGAGCGCATCGCAGACCACGGCGTGGATATCGGCGAACGCACCATCTTCCTGGTGAGCGGGGAGCGGATAGAGGACGCCATGCTACAGTACCTGGAGCGCAACATCGATTAGGGTTAGCCTCCGCGTCCTTGAGGGTCGGCACCTGTGCATCTCTGCTACAATCTCTGGTGGCAGTTCCTCCTGCAAGCGGGTGGTTTCATCGTGAGGCTTACGCAGAAGAGCAAGTACGCGGTTCGGGCGCTAGTCGAGCTGGCCCTCAACGAGGAGGACGCCCCGCTCGGGGTGGCGGAGATCGCCCGCCGCCAGCACATCCCGGAGAGGTTCCTGGAGCAGATCTTCGGCGAACTCCGGCGGGCCGATGTCCTGAAGAGCCGCCGCGGGGCCCACGGCGGCTACCGCTTCGCGATGCCGACCGAGGAGATCTCCGTCCTCGACGTAGTGGAGATCCTGGACGGCGAGGTCCGTCCGGCACGCTGCTCGGCCGGGGGGGGTTGCTACATCGCAGGGGCCTCTCTTTGTGCCACCAGCAAGGTGTGGGACGAGGCC
>JALZEO010000198.1 GCA_030862025.1 Actinomycetota bacterium
CCGGACAGGCGCGGGCGCACCCGGACCCAGCCGTCGACCCTCGGGAGGCGGATCTCACGGTCGACCAGCCGCAGTGGGGCAACAGGGCCCGCCACGAGGCCCGGCAGCCGACCGACCAGCGCACGAGTTGCTAGGTAACGCGGCACCGAGAGGTAGAGCTCGAGGCACAGAGTCATGGCGTCGGCCTGACCACGCTGGCGGGTCGGCTGCCGTCACTCCCGGGGTGGCCTGCTGAGCGCGCCTGCCTGCCGTCCTGCGCTCGGGCTGGGGTGGGGTGCAGCAGCGCGATCCTGGGCGCTCCCGCCTCGGCCATCCAGTCCTCCACTGGCCAGCGGCGGGTACGAGCAACGCGGTTGAGAGCGACGTCGGGGTTCACCGCCACCGGGATGCCGACCACCTCGAGCAGCGGCAGGTCGCTGAATGAGTCCGCATACGCGTAGGACGCGGCGAGGTCAGCCCCAGTCGCACGGGCGTAGTCCCGCAGCCACGAGGCACGCGCCTCGCCCACGAGCGGCGGCCGGGTGAGATCGCCTGTCAGCCGGCCGCCCTCCTCGCGCAGATGGGCGCTGACCACCTCGTCGGCGAGGGGGGCGATCGGTTCGACGATGAAATCCAAGGCACCGGTGATGAAAACGACGCGGTGTCCGGCGCGGCGATGGGCGCGGATGCGTCGAGCGGCGGCGGGAGCAAGCCGACTCAGGACCAGGTCCCCGAGAGTTTCACGGGCGAGCGCCCGGACCGCCTTGGCATCCGCGTCCTCGTAGGCGCGGTAGAAGTGGCGAAGAAACTCGCCCCGGTCAAGCCGCTCCGCCTGCAAGAGCCGTGGTAGCCGCGCGGCAGAACGGGCCAGCACCAGCGCGCGCGCGGCCCCGTCGCCTGCGTCGGCAAGCCGCAGCCACAGGTACGCCTCGACGACGTTGGAGTCGACGATCGTCCCCTCGACGTCGAAGACGGCGAGGATCGGGGGGGCGTCGGGCTGCGGGGCGGGTATGACGACCCGCGGCTCAGAGCGAGCTGGAAGCGGCCGGCGCAGGAGCGCCGTGATCGCCGGCAAATGGACGTTCCTGAGGTAGTGCTGCCATGTGAACGACGTCGGGTCGAACCCGAAGTCGTTGCGGTCCTCGACGGAAAGAGCGTCGTGGAGGGCTCTGGCGCGCTCGTCGGTGTAGATGACCTCAGCTTCGGCGTAGGCACCGTAGAGGTCGGCATGACGGCGGGCGAAGTCGAGACGTTGTCGCAGCTGATGCATGCGTCGGGCGCTCTCTCGTGCAAAGCGACCGCGTGGTAGTCGTTCCACGAGTCGCTCGGCCGAGCCGAGAACCTGCTCGGTGGTGCGTAGTCGACGCTCCACTGCTCGTCGGCCCGGAAAGTGCCACTCAGGGACGCGGTACGTGCCGCGACCCTGCTCGGGCAGAGGTTTGTCGAGGAAGTAGGCGCGCGTGTGCTTGTAGATGTCGCGGAACTGAAGCGGGTTTCGGTTGCCCGAGCAGAGGTGGTAGATGCCGGGTGGGGGCGCCCGGTCAGCGGTGTCCAGAAGATTCGCGGCGACGGCGATGCTGCCGTTCACGACGAGATCGACCGGGATGAGGTCGATCACCCCTTCCGGGATGGCAGGAAACTCTGGCAGGGCGCCCCGCCCGTAGCCGAGCATCACCGGGTCGGCCATGCGGAAGCCGGAGATCCAGCCTGGGAAGGGGTGGGTGAGCGCACTCTCGATGATGGAGGGACGCACGATGGCGAGGGGAGCATCGGCCGCGGTCTCCCCGAGCGCGACTTCTGTCAGAGCCTTCGTGAACGTGTAGACGTCCGGCCAGCCGACGCTGCGAGCACGCGCCCGTCCGGCTTCGACTTCACGCCGGCGAACCCACTGGCGCCGCAGCTCCTCGGCCCGCCGGGCGGCGGACTGTGGCCCCGCCTTGCCGATCTCCCGGACGGCGCGGCGGTGGAGACGGTCGAGCACCTCCGGTCGACGCGATGCCGCCTCGACATCGTCATGGATGCGGGCGGCTGCTTCGGCCTCCCTGCGCCAGTCGATGCCGAGCTCGAGGGGCTCCTCGTGCTGGGTTCCGCGTGTGACTCCGGCGACGTAGGCGGTCGACACGTGGAGAAACGGCCGGTGGTTCGCGGCCTTGCGCAGGCTGAGCGTCCCGTGGAGGTTCGTGGCGAACGCCTCGGCGACAGGGGGATCGAACGAGACGGTGGCAGCCGCGTGGATGACCAGGTCGACATCCTCGGCGACCCTAACCTCGTGAAGATCACCCGAGATTGGCCGCAGCTTGCTGGCCGCGAGCTCGGCCAGACCGTCCGGCCCGAGCCGTTTGCGGGCAGGGCCGAACGCGGGGCCGGAGAGCAGCGCGTCCACGCGTGCCTCGGCATCGCCGCGGACGAGCAGGTCGAGCCGCTCGAGCGGAACATCGAGGAGGAGTCGCTCGAGCAGCGCAGTGCCGAGAAACCCGGTCGAGCCTGTGAGCAGGAGCCGTGCTCCCGCCAGCGCCTCCCGGACCGCCATTCCCCCACCCACTGTCTTGTCCCGCCGGCGGTCTTGGGCAAGCCAAGACCGCCCTCCCACCCGCTGTCTACCGGGCGGTAGGCTATGCGCGAGTGTCAGCGCAAGGCAACGTGGCGGACCCGATGCCTGTCAGCGCGAGGCGTGCCGGACCGATCCCTCGTAACTTATGCATTGACCGAGCGTCCGGGCTTACTCGGTTCGCTGCTGGCGCTGTTCGCGCTTTCGCGCGGCCCACCCCTCGACGGTGCGCTGCTCGTTGCGCTCGAGGGCCAGCGCATTGTCGGGTACGTCCTTCGTGATGACTGACCCGGCAGCGGTGAAGGCTCCCCGTCCGACCCGTACCGGTGCAACGAGCATGTTGTCGGAGCCGACGAAGGCACCGTCTTCGATGACCGTCTCGTGTTTTCTGAAGCCGTCGTAGTTGCAAGTAATGGCCCCGGCGCTGAAATTCACGTCTCGACCGAGTCGGGCGTCACCGACGTAGGACAGGTGCGGCACCTTCGAGCCCTCACCGATGATCGCGTTCTTCATCTCTACGAATCCGCCGGCTTTGGCGCCGCGCTCGAGACGAGTGCCGGGGCGGAGGTAAGTGAATGGTCCCACGGCCGCCCCGGGACCGACTGAGGCGCCGACAACCACGGACTGCGCGACGCTGGCGCCATCCTCGACTTCAGCGTCGACGACTCGGGTGTAGGGGCCCAACGTGACCCGTTGCCCGATGCGCGTCCGACCCTCGAGCAGACAGCCGGGTAGCAGGATGCTGTCGCGTCCCACCGAGACGTCGACGTCAACATAGGTGGTGGCAGGGTCGACGACGGTCACGCCGTCTCGCATGAGCCGTTCGAGTAAGCGGTCACGGAGGATGGCACCAGCCGCAGCGAGCTGGACGCGATCGTTGACCCCGCTCACCTCCTCAGCCGCGGTGCTGACCGTCCCCACCTCGCGTCCATCGCCGACGAGGATCCCGACGACGTCGGTGAGATAGAGCTCACCCTGCGCGTTGATGGGAGCCAGGCGACCGAGGGCGTCGGCCAGGCAACCCCGCTCGAAGAGGTACATGCCTGCGTTGGCCTCGCGCAGGCTCCGCTGCTGCTCGGTGGCGTCTGATTCCTCCACCACACCCTGGACACGGCCAGACTCGTCCCTCAGGATCCGCCCGTATCCGGTGGGGTCGTGGAACTGTCCGGTGAGTAGCGCTGCGCTGGCATGAGCACCTTCGCCAAGGAGGCGTTCGAGTGTCGCGGCGGACAGGAGTGGTGTGTCACCGGGCACTATGAGCACGCGCTCGGCGGCTTCGTCGAGCGCACGAAGAGCCTGAGCAGCGGCGTGCCCAGTGCCGAGCTGCTGCCTTTGCAGAACGGTGGCCAGCCGGGGGAGTCCGGCCGCCATGGCTTCGGAGGCAACATCCTCCGATTGGTGGCCGACTACGACGACCACCTGAGAAAGGCCGAGTGGGCGCAGCGCTTCGAGGACATGGCGCAGCAGCGTCCGCCCACCAATCCGATGCATCACCTTCGCCTGATCGGAGCGGAAGCGTGTCCCCAGTCCAGCAGCGAGCACGACGCCAGCGCAACTGGAGGCTTCGGCGCTCACGAGTGACCTCGCCGCAGGCCCCGAAGTGCGTGAGCGGCGGTGGATGTCATCCGGGTTGACTCGTTACCCCTCATCCCCTTCGCATCCTTCACCCCTGCATGGCGTGAACATGTAGTGGCATCATTCACGCCCCGTTATTGGGTGTCACGGCTGTCACGCCTTGTGCTAAGGCCGCGAGCGTGCCGACTTATGGCGCGGCCGAGGCTCTTGAACCGCTCGTTGGAGGCGAGAGTCAGGCTACTGGGCGCCGCTTTCTGCCCGCCCGCGACTGATCCCCGCCTCCCGCAGCACCGCGGCAGGTACACCCACCTCCCGCCAGGCGGTATAGGTGATTCCGCGTCGCTCGGAATACTCCTTGGCGACCGAGATGAAGTCGCGTTCCAGCGCTTCGCGGTCGGCTGACTCTTCCAGCCCGGCGAGTCTTCGCTCGGCATCCAGGCGCTGCTGGATAAACTCTACGCGCCGCGCTGCATTTGGCTCATCGTTGATCTGCGCCTGCAGACGCTCGATCTTTCCCTCCAGTGACTGCCGATCGACCGGCCTTCCGCGCTGACCGTCGGTGTGCAGCGCCTCGAGGTAGTCGCGCACCACCTTTGCCTGCTGTCGCCCTCGCGCGAGTGCTTCCTTGTGTTCGGGACTCATCTGGCCCCTAGCCATACTCATCCTCCCGCTCCACCGATAACCAGACTTCGAGAGCAGATTGCGACTGAAGGCGTCCTAGGCTCCTGTCTGCAGTGACCGCATCAGTCTGAGATTACCAAGCCGCTGTGCCGACACCGAACCGTTGCTGCAATCCTCCCTCAGACTACCTCTTATAAGACTGGCCAGGCAGTTGAAGGCGTCTCTCTCGATCGCGTAGATGGGCTGAAGCTCAGGGTAAAAGCAGATCATAACGTTTGGTTCCTGTTGATGTAACTGCGAAGTGCCGCTGCCGAAGAAGGCAGCCAAGGACAAAGACGGTGGCGAAGAACAAGTAGCGTGCAGAAACCCAGCAGCGTCAAGTAGTACGGGATCGGCCTCGGCCGGGGGCGGGTTCTGCTAGCGGCGCCAGATCCATGCTGCCAGCCTCGAGGGCTTCCGGCCTACGACTTCCCCCAGTGACTCCGACTGGACCGAGAGCCAGGTCTTCGATTTGAGTCTGCTGCCAACCAGGCCAGGCGGAAGGGTATCGAGCTGCCCGAGCTGCGACGCCCCTAGAACCGGGTCGGACCAAGCCAGGACCACGTGGGCGAGAAGCAGCGCTAAGCCGGGCTTACGCATCATCCTCCGGCTACGCTAATCGACCAATTCGGGATCAGGGGGAAGTGTGCTCGCAGGGATTATCGGTTGGCTGCTCGTCGGCGCCATCGTCGGATACATCGCAAGGCTGCTCATGCCTGGCCGGGACCCGATGGGGTGCCTCGCCACCTCCGCTCTCGGGGTCGTCGGGTCACTCGTCGGCGGGACGCTGGCCAATCTCCTATTCGACCGCGAGGTGGAGCTCTCCCCGGCCGGCTTCATCGGATCCGTCATCGGCGCGATGATCGTGTTGTTCATCATCCGCCGCACGCGGCGACCACCGCGATCTCGCCGCATCTAGCACGGATCATCGCGAGCACGGATCATCGCGAGTCCGGAGCGGTCTCCACCTGCGGAAGCGTGGGCTCGCCCCTCGACCGGAGCCATCCAGATTGAGGCCGGGGGATCCGAGGGGGGCAGCGCTTCGCATCGTGAAGTGCGCGCTGCGCAAGGTAGTGGCACCATGCGCGTCCTCAGTCGCGACTCCGTCACGGGTTAGGCGTCGGCATACTTCAGCCATATTCCATCCGCCGACTATTAGCGGTTGTCACCGCGCCGATGCTGCTGGCGGTGACTGTGTTCGCTCTGGCCTCGGTGATTTCCCGACCGCTTACGCGGGCCGCGGTTGATCCGTGGCAGGTGCCGTCTCCCTCCTACCCGGAAGCTCCTGCGTCGACGCCTACCCCTCCAGGAGCCATACCGTCACCCGCCCCGACCCCACCCTCGGTGGGCTCCGAGCCTCAGGCGATCACCATCGCCTTCGGCGGCGATGTCCATGGAGAGAAGCAGATCCGCCGCGCGCTCGAGACAGGCCAACAGCCCCTGGCTGGCATGGCGGCCGTGCTGTCCGCTGCGGACCTGGCGATCGTCAACCTCGAGACGGCCGTGGGGGACGGGGGCCAGCCGGTCGATAAGCAGCACACCTTCCTCGCTCCACGGGCGCTGCTCGGGGCCTTACGGGCCGCCGGCGTCGACGTGGTGTCGCTAGCCAACAACCACAGCCTGGACTACAGCTGGCCCACGCTGCGCGTCGGATTGCGCTGGCTGGCGGAGGGGGGACTGGCCGCGGTCGGTGCCGGGGAAAACGCCGTCGAGGCTTATGCCCCGCATGTCGTCGAAGTACGAGGGCGCCGTCTCGCCGTGCTCGGCCTCACTCGTGTCATTCCGCGTCGGCAGTGGGCAGCAAGAACGGACCGACCTGGGCTGGCGTCCGGTTACGACCTGCGAACCGCCGTCGCGGCGGTCCGGGCGGCCACGGCGGTGGCCGATCACGTGGTCGTGGTCGTGCACTGGGGCACTGAGCTGGCTGACTGTCCCGACGAGAACCAGGTCATCCTGGCCAAGGCCCTGCAGGAGGCGGGAGCGGCTGTGGTGGTCGGGCATCACCCGCACGTGCTTCAGGGGATCGACCACGGCTCGCGCCGACTCATTGCGTACAGCCTCGGCAACCTGCTGTGGTACTCAACGGGACCCCTCACCCGTTTGAGCGGCGTCCTCACCGTCACCCTTCGCCCCGAAGGGGTTGTCGCCTGGCACCTCCATCCGGCGGTCGTGGAGCCCAGCGGGTCGCCATTGCCTGCGGGCGAGGAGGACGCCAAACGCGCCCGTGAGCGCCTCGCCCTGCTACCCGACCACCCGGCTTGCCTCCCTCCGGCTTCCTCGCCGACCACGAATGTCCCGGACGGCGGCTCTAGCTCGCGAAGTGGAGTGCGGTAGAAGTCCGGCGCATCGAAATGATGGGACGTCTCGGGACGTCCATGTGAGAGCCAGCTCCGAGACTTGGCCGTCCCATTCGGCCAGCGCCTTCGGCGGTCGACTGTCGGACCGCTTGTCGCATGGAGCACCGGTTTGAGGTGACGACAGAAGACCGATCCTGCTGTGTGCCTCAAGGCGGCCAGCACCATGTCTTTGGCCCGCTTTCTCCTCCGCGTGCTTCCGACTGCGCCCGTTCTGGATTGACTGACGATCCATGCGACCGCACGCCCGTGCGGTTCTGACTCGGCCACGCCGGCCGATCGGTCTACTGCTGCAAGACCGACTCGAGTGGCCGTGGAGCGGTTATTGGATCGGCGTGACGATGGAGGATCCTCCACTCGCCCTCTTCCCGTCGGAATATCGTCGTCACGCGAAGTGAGACCGGCGTCATCTCGTCGGCGCCGCCGAACTTCAATCGGGCGTGTTCGATCTCGAGCATGTACGCCAGATCCGCCGTCGCATACTCGGAGATCCGCTCGAAGCCATCGTGCTCGCCCCCTCGTAACTGGGAAGCGGCACGCTCCAAGACCTCAACGATCTGATTCCATCCCCGGACCGGGGGGCCAAGAGGGTTCGCGAGGGTGACGTCATCTCGCCGAGACCACAGCCTCTTCTGTGGCTCGGGGTCCCCCTGCACGAACGCACTCACCGTACGGTGATAGTGCTCCGTCACTTGCTGGAGATCCGAACCCGACATGTGAGGTCTCCCGGATCGCCTCGGCGCTGACGTCGCCTGTGATCATGCAGGCTCGAGCCGTTTCCTGCGAGCTGTGCCGCAGGACCTTACCAAGGCCGAAACCGTGGCGTAGATGGCCCTAAATGCCAAGTCATCAAGCTGGGAGGCAGGGGGTCGAACTCCGCGGAGCCGGTTTCGATGGGTGTCCGACAGTTACGGATAGTGCCGCTGACCTGCGGAAATACAGTAGTGTCGTCCCCGGCGCTCTCCTCCTGTTTCGGGCG
>JALZEO010000265.1 GCA_030862025.1 Actinomycetota bacterium
ACCGCGGGTGGGACAGGTTCACCGACCGGGGAGGTCCGCAGCGCAGAAGCGACGTACATGAGCTCGTCGAGTTCCTGGGTCGCGGCCAGGTCGGACCGGCTGGTGGCGCGAGCAGCGGCCTCAAGCAGGCGCGACAGCTCGACGGCAGCCCGCCTCCGTCTCCCCGTGTCGCGGCTCACGTGGCCTCTCTTCCTTTCCCCATGGCAACGAGCGCTCCGTCGCTCTCGTTACGCCCCCGATCCTAGTCTCGTCCCGACGTGACCACGCGGGGTCGCCCACGAAGGCCGGGTGGCCGCGGACGATATCCGCAAGCGCACGCAAGGCGCGGTACTGAAGGGCCTTCACGGCGCCCTCGGTGCGACCCATGGCCGCTGCGGTTTCGGCGACGGACAGGTCCTCGACGAAGCGCAGCGAGACGACCTCTCGGTGATCGTCCTTCAGCAGGTGCATCGCCTGCTCGAGCAGAGCGGCGAGGTCGTGTGCGAGTGCGAGCGACTCCGGATGGTCGGGATGGTCCTCTCTCGACCGGTCGTCGATCTCTTCGGCTACGTGCTCGAGCCGCACGCGCGCGGACTTGAAGTGGTCGGTCACCCGGTTGCGGGCGATGGTGGCGAGCCAGGCTCCGATGTCCACTCCTTGCCAGCGGAAGCCGGATAAGGCACGCAGCGCCCGCAGGAACACGTCTGCGGTGAGGTCCTCCGCGAGGTGGCGATCCCTGACCTTGTGATGGATGTAGGCGTGCACCTGCTCGACATAGCGATCGTAGAGCCGCGCGAATGCGTCGCCGTCACCGCGCTGCGCACGGGCGACGAGTTCGACGACCTCGGGATCGAGCGTCTTGGTGCCCACGAGCCCCTACACCTGTCAGGGCGAATCGGCGGTCGGCGGTAGCGGGCGCGGTCACCTGCTCTGTACGAGCTGAACGACGGTCGCGGTGACGATCACGACGAGCAGCGCGAGCAGTGCGATCGCGGTCCCGGTACGCACCGTGCCTCCTCGCCCGGTGGACGGTTTCATCATGGAGAGTACGCCTTAAGCGACTCTAAGTAACCCCCCAACCTGATTTATTTTTTCGTCTAGCCGTCAGCAGGAGCGCCGCCCGCTGAAATTACGCGTCCAGCGGTATCGCCGCACCGTCGTCACCCACTGTGAGGTCGGACGCTGGGTCGGAGACCCGGTCGGCCCGGCCGAGCACCTCCTCGGCCGGGGCTCCGGCGAGCAGAGCCTGGCACTTCTCACGCTCTTGGCGCAGATAGCCGACGAGAGCCGCGCGGTCCCCGAGGTAGCGGCGGCAGTCGAGTTCGAGCGTGATCGCCTGCGAGTACGGGGAACGGCCCACAGCGGCGAGGAACGAGGCGATGGGGAGGATGCCCTGACCGAGGGGGGCATGACTGTCGCGTCCTTGACCTCGGTTGTCCGAGACATGGAGGTGGGCTGCGCAGTCCCCGAGCCGCTCCCAAGCCGAGACGATGTCGACGCCGGCAACCCCAAAATGGCTCGTGTCGAGCACGAGGTTGGTGAAGCCCTCGAGGTGCTCAGGGCGGGTGTAGCGGTGAAAGCGGACCGGACGGCCGAGGACGGGCACGGGAAAGAGGTTTTCCACCCCGATGCGCGTATCGAGCGCGCCAGCTTCCTCGTCGGCCTCTTGGACCAGCCAATCGTGGAAGCGGTTCTGCCAGCGGTAGGGGGGGTGGACGATCAGGAGGTCAGCCCCCACCTCCTTCGCGAGCTCGAGCGACCTGCGGCTTTTCTCGATGAAGTTCGTTCCGAAGACCCGCCGCGTGAGCAGCAGGAATGGCCCGTGGACAACGGGAACCGGCATGCCTTCGCGTCTTGCGGCCACCTCGATTCGTTGGGCCAGCTGCGTGGCCGGGTCTTGGGTGACCATGAGCTCGACGCCGTCGTAGCCGGCCTCCGCGATCACGCCTATGGCCCAGTCCAACGGGCGCGCGAAGAGCGGACCCGTCGACGCCAGGAACCGGAGCTCACCCATGGAGGAAGCTTATCGGCACGGTTGCGGGACGGTGCGGGATAATCGATCGAAGTTGCTCGCGGGTGAGGAACGGACTTGGAGGAGGTCGTCGTCTACGCTGCGGCCGTCGCCGTCGCCGCGCTCTTCAGCGTCACGCTGGTCAGGCGCTACTTCGTCCGAGGACGTACGAACAGGGCTCTGCTCTACTGGGCGGCGGCGCTCGGAATGTTCTGCCTCGCGACCGGCGCACTGGCCTACGGCGCGACGGCGGGGTGGTCGAGTGGGTCATTCCGCTTCTATTACCTGTTCGGAGGGGTCCTCACGGTCCCGTGGCTTGCTCTCGGCACCGTCGAGACGACGGCCCGCGACCCCGGGGCGCTGCGGGTTCTCGGCGCTACGAGCTTCGGCGTAGCTGCGATGCTCGCGGCGCCGCTCATCTTCGCTGGCGGCAACGCCCTGCTGTACGGACCCGGCGTGGTCTTGGCGCTGCTTTGGGGCCTGCTGCTGCTGACCACAGCCGGTGACGCCGCGGAGGCCGCCTCGCTCGCCCTCATGGTGACGTTTAGCGTCGTGTCCGCGTTCGCGGTGGCGTCAGCCGGTCTCGAGCAGCCGCTCGTCCCGCGCTCGCTGCCGGAGGGTAGCGAGGTGTTCCCGGCAGGGGTGCGGGGCCTCGCACTCGCCGGGAACGCGCTCGGCACGTTCCTCGTGATCGTCGGCGCGGCCGTAGCCGCCTTTCGACTGCGTGGGCAGCGCATGCCCCACCTTGTCGTCGGCAACCTCCTCATAGCGCTCGGGGTACTCGTCGCTGCGTCAGGGGGACTGCTCGCTCGCTCTGGGGACACCGCGAGTCACTCGATTGCTTTCGCCGTTGGCGTGGCCATCATGTACGCGGGCTTCTCGCGCACCATCCGCCCGCTGACGCCCCCAGGGGTCGCCGAGTTGCGTAACACGGCGCCAAACCCGCAGAGTGACGCCGACAGGGGCGCCCCCGAGTGATGAGAGACAGCGTGGCAGTCGATCCCGCGGACTGGGTTTGGCGTTGAGGCTCGGGCTGCGTCGCCCCTTTCTCCGCCCCCGTCACCCTGTCCTTGTGGAGGTCTTCACCCGTGTGGGGTGCGGTCTGTGCCGGCAGGCCGAGCGGCTGGTCGCCGAAGAGGCCCGACGCGCCGAGATCCGCTACGTCGACGTGGACGCTGACCCTGAGCTTCAGTGCCGCTACCACGTGCGCGTGCCGGTCGTGGCCGTGAACGGGCATGAAATCGCCGAGGCCCACCTCGCGCCCGGATCCGTCCGCCGCGCCGTACGCCGGGCGCGGCTGGGAAGGTCCTGGCCACAAGCCGAACTCCCGAACCACACTCGGACTCGGGCCTCCGGGCGCGCGTCGAAGGAGGGCACGTGACTCAGCGGCGCATACCAGAGGCCACCGTGGCGCGCTTGCCCCTGTACCTGCGGGCTCTCGTCGAGCTTGCGGAGCGGGGCACCAACACGATCTCCAGCCGCGACCTGGCCCAGGCGGCGGGCGTGAACTCGGCCCAGCTGCGCAAGGATCTGTCGTTTCTCGGCTCCCACGGCACGCGCGGCGTCGGGTACGCGGTAGAGGAGCTGCTCGAGCACATCTCGCACGTGCTCGGCCTCACCCGCGACTGGAGGGTCGTACTCGTCGGAGTGGGGAACCTGGGGCGCGCGCTGGCGAGCTACGGTGGCTTCGCGGAACGGGGTTTTCAACTCGCTGCGCTCGTAGATGCCGATCCGAACACCGTCGGCCTGAAGGTGGCGGGTCACGTCGTCGAGCCGCTCGAAGAACTGCCCGGGATCGTCCGACGCGAGGATGTCACCATCGCCGTGGTTGCCGTACCCCCGGAAGCGGCCCAAGCGGTCGTCGATCGCCTCGTTGCGGCCGGGGTGACCGCGATCCTGAACTTCGCCCCTGCCCATTTGGACGTGCCGTCGCATGTGCGCGTCCGCCGGGTCGACTTGTCCACGGAGATGCAGATCCTCGCCTACCACGAACAGCGGCGACTGGCCAGCTCGGGGCTGGCGCCGCAGACGCCGGCAGGGCGGGCCAAATCCGGGCTGCCCCCCGATTATCCGCCGTTGGACAGCAGCGACGATGCGCGGCAGTCTGTACTCGACGCGTCCCCCGTCAACTGAGTCAAGATGTCCGTTCTGGTCGTGGGCCTGAATCATCGCAGCGCTGATTTCGCGCTGCTCGATCGTCTCGCCATGCCCGTCGACGAGCACCCGAAGGCGTTGCGTGCCCTCGTCGGGCTCAACCACGTCCTCGAGGCAGCGGTCCTGTCCACCTGCAACCGGGTGGAGGTCTACGCTCATGTTTCCCGCTTCCACGCCGGCCTGCACGAGGTCCTGACCTGGCTGGCGTCCCGCGCCGACATCGACCCGCATGTCCTCGAGATGGCGCACTACACCTACTACGACGACCGTGCTGCCGCGCACCTGTTCGCGGTCGCTTCGGGCATCGACTCCCTCATCATCGGTGAGCGCCAGATTGCCCTGCAGGTGAGTCAAGCGGGGACTGTCGCGCGCGAGGAGGGTGCGAGCGGACGGGTGCTGCGGCGGCTGTTCGACCACGCCGTCCACGTCTCTCGCCGGGCGCGAGCCGAGACCGACATCGCCCGCGGCGCATCCTCCATCGTCGACGTCGGGCTCGACGTCGCCGCTCGCCGCTGGGACGGATCGCTCGCAGGGCGCACCGTCCTCGTCATCGGTGCCGGCACCATCGGAGCCCTCACCGGGGCCCGACTTGTCCGCGAAGGTGCCGCTCGTGTCCTCATTCGCAACCGCAGCACCGAGAAGGCCGACCGGCTGGCGGCCCGACTGGGTGGCGAGACCGTGTCGGAGGGTGGTCTCGGGGACGCACTCGTGGCGGCCGACCTTGTGGTCTGCTGCTCGGGCGCTTCGATGCCGCTGATCGACGTTGATCTCGTCGCCGAGACCGTGCGGCGCCGCGGCGACCATGATGCCCGACCACTCGTTCTGCTCGACCTCTCGATGCCGCGCAACGTCGAAATGGCCTGTGGCAACCTGCCGGGGGTCACGCTCGTAGACCTCGATGCGGTACGCGCCGTCGCGGACACGACCGTGACCGGCCGTACGGTGGACGCGGTCCGGGCCATCGTCGAGGAGGAGGCGGGCCGCTTCCACGCCTGGTTGCGGGCCGCCCGCATCGAGCCAACTATCCGGGCGCTGCGGGAGCGGGCCGAGAAGGTCCGAGCCAGCGAGTTGGGGCGCCTCGCCGGGCGTCTCGCCAGCCTCGAGCCGCGTGAGCGGGAAGCGGTCGAGGCTGTGACCCGTGGGATCGTGAACACGCTCCTCCACGACCCGACAGTGCGGTTGAAGGGGCTGGTGGACAAGGGGGGCGCAGAGCACTACGCCGTCGCTCTGCGCGAGCTGTTCGACCTCGATGAGTAGCCGAGCGCCGAAAGCTTGGCGCATCGCGACACGCCGCAGCTCCCTCGCTCGTTGTCAGGCGCAGACCATCGCCGACGCGCTCGCCGCCACCACCGGCCGTCCCGCCGAACTCGTCCCGCTCGCGACGACAGGTGATGCAGATCCCCACCGGGCGGTGGAGGACTTCGACACGAAGGGCTTGTTCGTCGACGGTGTCCGCCGGGCCGTTCTGGCCGGTGAGTGCGATGTCGCTGTCCACTCCTACAAGGACCTGCCGAGCGATCCGTGCGGCGGCCTGCTGGTCGGGGCTGTTCCGCCGCGTGAGGATCCCCGCGATCTCCTCGTCACCCGCGAGGCGGCTGGGCTGGCGACCCTGCCACGCCAGGCGACGATCGGCACCTCGAGCGCTCGTCGCCGTGCTCAGCTTCAGCGCGCCCGACGCGACGTCATCGTTCAGCCTGTGCGCGGCAACCTCGATACCCGACTGCGTCGGGTCGCCGCCGGTGACCTCGACGCGGTCGTTGTCGCGGTCGCCGGCGTCAAACGGCTCGGCCCGGTCGACCTGCCGCTGAAGGCTGTCCCGCTCGAGCACGGCGAATGCCTCCACGCCCCAGCCCAGGGTGCGCTTGCGGTGGAGTGCCGTGACGAGGATGGCGAGACCATCGACGCACTGAAACTTCTCGACGATCCCACCACCCGCCTGCTCATGGCTGCCGAGCGAACCCTGCTCGTCCACCTCCGAGGTGGCTGCACCGCACCGGTGGGGGCCCATGCGGAGCTGCGCGACCGGAGCGACGGACCAGGCCGCATGAGCCTGCTTGGCATGGTCTCGGATCCCAGCGGCACAAACCTGTACCGGGCTAGCCACGAGGCTGCCGCGACAGCCCCAGAGTTGCTCGGCCGCACTCTGGCCGAGACCCTCCTGGAAATGGGAGGGCGGGACGTGCTCGAACGCCTCCGCGCCCAGGATGTTGCCATACCGATGAGTGGACCGTGAGTCGAACAGCGAACGAGCCGCGGTTGCTGCGAACCGGCGAACGTCCCCTTGTCGGCAGCACCATCCTCGTCCCGCGCGCGGCGGGGCAGGCCGGGGATCTTGCCGAACGTATCCGCGGCCTGGGCGGGGAAGTGGTCGAGGCACCGACGATCGAGATCCGGCCTGGCAGGCGCGAGGAGCTTGCCACGGCCGCGCGCGAGCTCGGGCGCGGTGCCTATACCGCGGTCTGCTTCACCTCCCCGAACGGGGTGCGGGCTCTTGCCCACGCCATCGCCGAGGTGAGCCTGCCCCCCAGCGTCGTTGAGGCCCTCTTTGTCGCGGCGGTTGGACCGGGCACCGCCGCAACCCTGCATGAGGTCTTCGGCGTGCGCCCTGACCTCGTGCCCGGGACGGCGACGACCGAGGCCCTGGCGGCCGCGTTCCCCCCTGGCTCGGGCCGGGTGCTCCTCCCTCGGGCCGACATCGCCTCGCCGACCCTGCCTGAAGGACTACGCGCCAGGGGTTACGAGCCCATCTGCGTCACCGCGTACGTCACCGCCCCCCCCGACGGCTTGCCGAGCGAGGTCGTGACCCGCCTCGCCGGGGGAGACATCGACCTGCTCGCCTTCACCTCGTCGTCGACGGTGCGCAACTTCGCGACGTTGATCGAGGGACGGCCGTGGTCGGGGCGGGTCGTCTCGATCGGGCCTGTGACGAGCGCAGCCTGCGCCGAACTCGCGATAGAAGTGGCGGTCGAGGCCGACCCCCACGACCTCGATGGTCTCGTCGCGGCTCTCGTCACCGCGTCGGACGGATGAGCTGAGAGAGGCCGGGCTTCCCGTCCGTTCGTCGAGCAGTCGAGGGAAGCGCCGAGGCTAGCGTGCTGGCTGACCCGGCGCGGAGGAAGCGGCTGGGACTCAAGGATCAACTTCGCTCCAAGCCGATCGTCGGCACGGCGATCGCCGTCCAGGACCGTTACAACGAGGACGCGGGGGGCCAGCTAGCCGCCGCTATCGCTTACTTCGGTTTCCTGTCGCTGTTCCCCATCCTCCTGCTCGGCCTGTCAGCGGTCGGGTTCCTGCTCGCCGACGAACCCGGCCTTCAGGCGCGGGCGACTGATGCGCTGACTCGTAGCGTGCCGGGATTGGGCCCTGTCATCGGCGACAACCTCACGAGCCTCGTCAACTCGCGCGCCGCGACAGGCATCATCGGTCTGCTCGGTGTTCTCCTCGCCGGCCTGCGGATCGTGGACTCGGCCACGGTCGCGACGTCGCGCATCTTCCGGGTCGAGGACGACGCGGGCTTCGTGAAGCAGAAGCTGCGCAGCAGCGGAGCCCTCGTGGCGCTCGGCCTCCTGGCCCTGCTCGGCGCGGCCGCAGGCGCTGTCGTCGGCATCGACTTCTCTGGCGTGGTCGCGTTCTTCATAGGGCTGGGGGGCACAGTCCTGTCGCTGGTCCTCGACACCGCGCTCTTCCTCGCCGCCTACCGCATGCTGACCGCCAAACGGGGGCCACCCTGGCGGGAGTTGCTTCCGGGGGCATTGCTCGCGGGCATCGGCTGGACCGCTCTGAAGATCTTCGGCTCCACCTACCTCGCGACGCAGGTCTCCAACGCCCAGGGCATCTACGGCAGCCTCGCCGGTGTCATCGGATTGATGATCTACTTCTACCTTGCAGCCCGCCTCTACGTCTACGGCGCGGAATTCAGCGCCGTCCGCTATCAGATCGACGACAGCCTCGGCGGCACACCACCCCCAGCCGCTCGACGCCGGGGTGACGCCAGCCCCTTCGACGAGCGGGTGACCGGCGACCGGCAGGCCCCGAGGGCCTCGGCCACCCGATCAGACCGGCCGCAGTCGAGCCGGCCGCAGGCGGTCTCGGCCCTCAGCGAGCAGAGGGGCGCCCCTGGGGAGGGGAACGAGCGGGGGAACGGCTCTGAGGCCCGGACCGCGCCAACCCCCCCACCCAGCCGCGGCTGGACCAGCTTGCGGCCTGCGCTGGGGCTCCTGATCGCGTTGGGGGCGCTCGTGGTGGCCTCACGGCTCACACCTCCCGGGGCCCGTCGCTAGACTCGCTGCGATGTCGGGTTTCCCCCAGTTGCGTCTGCGTCGCTTACGTCGCACGCCCGCGTTGCGCCGCTCATTCGCGGAGGTGCGACTCGACCCGGCTGACCTCGTCGCCCCGTTGTTCATCAAGGACGGCATCGACGAACCGGTCCCCGTGGGGTCGATGCCCGGTGTCGTCCAACACACCCGCGACAGCATCCGGGCTGAGGTCAAGCGACTGCAGGCATTCGGGGTCTCGAGCGTGATCCTCTTCGGTATCCCCGCGGGCAAGGATGCCGAGGGGGCCGCCGGCTGGGACACCCGTGGTCCCGTCCCGGCTGCCATCCGAGCCATCCGAGATGACCTCGGCGAGGCCGTCGTGATCTGGGCCGACACCTGCCTGTGCGAATACACGACCCATGGCCACTGCGGGCCCCTCACTCCTGACGGCGCCGTCGACAATGACCGGGCGGTCGCCGGTTATGCCCGGCAGGCGGTGGTCCAGGCTGCCGCTGGCGCCGATTTCGTGGCCCCCTCGGGGATGATGGACGGACAGGTCGCTGCGATCCGAGCCGCGCTCGACGACGCCGATCATGCGAGCGTGGGGATCGTCGCCTACGCAGCCAAATTCGATTCGTCTTTCTACGGCCCTTTTCGTGAGGCGGCCGAGAGCGCCCCCGCCTTTGGAAACCGCTCCGCCTACCAGCAGGCGACAGCCAACCGGCGTGAGGCTCGTCGTGAGGTCGCGCTCGACGTCGCCGAGGGCGCCGACATCATCATGGTGAAGCCGGCACTGCCCTACCTCGACGTCATCGCCGACGTCCGAGCAGCCCACGATCTGCCGCTGGCCGCCTACCACGTGTCGGGGGAGTATGCGATGGTGAAGGCGGCCGCCGAGCGAGGATGGATCGACGGGGGCCGTGTTTTGCTCGAGTCGCTCACCGCTGCGCGCCGGGCCGGTGCCGACCTCGTGCTGTCGTACGCGGCCGGGGAGGTCGCCGAGGCACTGCAGGGCTAGGAAGGACCCAGGAAGGTCGGAGCCGAAGCGGCCCAGGCTTCTGGCGTGCGGGTCAGCAGGGAGGAAGAGACGATGAACGTCCTCTACATTTGCTCTCGGGGAGTCAATGATCCCACCGGGGCCACGATGCCGCTGCACCTGGCCGCGAACGGGTCGCTCGAAGCGGGCCAGGAGGTCACGGTGGTGCTCGGCGGCGACGCGACGCTGCTCGCTCGCAGGGAGACCGCTGAGGCTGTCCATGGGGTCGGGCTTCCGCCAGCGATGGACCTGTTCGCAAAGCTCACGAAACACGAAGTGCCGGTGTGGGTGTGAAAGGCATGTGCGGTCGCCCGGGGGGCGACCGACGAGGATCTCGCCTGGATGAACGGTCGCTGGGCAGCTCCGCCAGACGTCGCCAAGCTCATCGCTGAGCACGACCGGGTTGTCAGCCTCTGAGGGTCGGGTGAGGGCAGGGCCAAAGGGTGCGGCTTGCCGGGAAGCGGTTGGCGGCGGAGGCGAGCTGAGAGCTGGTTACCCGCGATCATCTAGCCTGCAGGGCGTGGCGGAGACGACATCACAAGCTCTCTATGAGCGGGCCCTTCGGGTCATCCCTGGCGGTGTGAACTCGCCCGTACGCGCTTTTCGCGCCGTTGGCGGCGTTCCCCGCTTCTTCGTACGGGGGCAGGGCGCCGAGGTGTGGGACGAGGACGGCAACCGCTACGTCGACCTCGTGCAGTCTTGGGGTCCACTGGTCCTCGGCCATGCGCACCCCGAGGTGATTGCTGCCGCGGAGTCGGCACTACGACGGGGTTCGACCTTCGGCGCCCCCACTCGTGGCGAGGTCGAGCTGGCCGAGGAACTCGTCGACGCAGTGCCGTCCCTCGAGCAGGTTCGGCTCGTGTCCTCCGGTACGGAAGCCACGATGAGCGCCGTGAGACTCGCCCGTGGTGTCACCGGCCGCAACCGGATTCTCAAGTTCAGCGGCCACTATCACGGCCACAGCGACTCCCTGCTCACCGAAGCGGGATCGGGGGTCGCGACATTCGCCATCCCAGGTACGCCGGGCGTGACCAGCGGTGCAGTGCGAGACACGCTCCTGGTCCCCTGGAACGATATTGAGGCGGTCGACGAGGTGGTCGACAGGCACGGCGACGGCCTCGCGGCGATCCTCTGCGAGCCGGTTGCGGCGAACATGGGGCTCGTCCCACCAGCGCCCGGCTTCCTCGCGGCGCTGCTCGAGCGTGCCCGCGGCGTCGGTGCCCTACTCATTTTCGACGAGGTCATCACCGGCTTCCGGCTCGGCCGGGCGGGGGCGCAAGGCATCTTCGGAGTGGTCCCGGACCTGACGGTTCTGGGTAAGGCGATCGGAGGCGGCTTTCCACTCGCCGCATTCGGTGGCCGTGCTGACGTGATGCAGGGGCTCGCGCCGGCCGGGCTGGTCTACCAGGCCGGCACCCTGTCGGGGAACCC
>JALZEO010000269.1 GCA_030862025.1 Actinomycetota bacterium
GGATGCGAACTCAGCCCAGCGCGAGAATTTCGTCGAGAGCCCGCTCCCGGTGGAGGCGCTGGATCGTCTCGCCCAGCAGCCCCGCGATGGTCGCGACCTTGCATGGGAACGGCAGCGTCAGCGGTGGCGGAACACTGTCGCTCACGACGAGTTGGCGCAGCGGCACGGAGTCGAACCTATCGGGAGCGACGAGCAGCCCGTGGGTCGCTGCGACGAGGGCTTCCGATGCGCAGCCGGCGTCGAGGAGCGCCCCGATTGCGGACACGATCGTGCCGCCTGTGCTGATGATGTCGTCCACGATGATAGGAGTGCGGTCGCGGACGTCTCCGATCACCGCCTTTACCTCGACCTCCTCCCCCGACACGCGGGTCTTGCGGATGATCGCCACAGGCTGGTCAAGCTCGGAGGCGTACTGCTCGGCGAGCTTCACCGCACCGAGGTCGGGAGCGACCACTACGGCGTCGTCGTTCAGTTCCTCGGCGAGCGCGGATGCCAGCACCGGCACGGCTGTCGTGCTCAGCACCGGGATGTCAAAGATGGCCTCGACGTCGGGAGTATGGGGATCGACGACCACCAGACGCTCCACTCCCGAAGCCACGATGAGATCCGCCACTACCCGGATGCTGATCGGTTCCCCGGGGGCGGTACGCCGGTCTTGCCGCGCATAGACGAGGTACGGCACCACCGCGGTAATGCGTCCTGCACCGGCGCGCCGGCACGCGTCGGCGAGCAGGCAGAGCTCCACGAGGTGGTCGTGAGGCGGGGGCCCGGTGGATTGGAGGAGGTAGACGTCGTCTCCACGAACCTCGGTCCGGACGTCGACCTGGAGTTCACCGTCGGGAAACCGTGAGACGTTGCAGGCGCCGAGTTCGATCCCGAGAGCTTCGGCGATTCGTGTCGCGAGCGGAACGTTCGAGCTCCCAGCCAGCAGCTTCAGCATGTCGTGCCATCGTCAGGTGACTGCTACTCAGCGTGCCCCGGCCTGTCGCTGCCGACCGGTACCAGTCCCGGACGAACGGGCCGGACGAGAGGCCTGAGTCCGTTCAGCGGTCGGTGAGCCTGATCAATTGGACGTCCACGATGTGGCATCGCCGTCAGTACCGTCGGAATGGTTGAACAACCGCCCCAGCAGCCGTGGACTGTGCCCCGGTCGAGTCCTCGTATCAACGTTAGGCGGTCGGCCCTGTGAGGCGACGCGTGGGAGCCGATGACAAGGCGCGACGCGTCTCTGACCCGCCCCGACAGTGACCCCACGGGAGGCCGAACCGATGACAAACGGTCCAGGGATGAACGGCTCGTCCCGCTCCATGGCGGCCCTCGAGCGCGTCACCGAATTCGGCGCGAGCTGGGAGGAGCGAGCTGCCTGCCGCGGTGCGGACGTCGACCTGTTCTTCTCTGCCGACGAGCGAGACCAGCAGCAGGCGCTTGCCTACTGCGCGATCTGTGACGTGCGGCAAGAGTGCCTCGAGGCGGCGATCACGAACGGCGAGGCGTTCGGCATCTGGGGCGGACTGCTCGAGTCTGACCGTCGCGCCTACGTCCGCGGGATCTGGTATCGTCGCCGCTCCCCTGCCCCATCCTTTCCAGGATCCCGGCTACGACTCAATGGCGTGGCGGAGGGGAGCACCGCGAGGCATCGCCCGTCCTGGTGAAGGGCGCCGCAGTGCATGCGCGGGGCGAGGCGACCTGCGTGCCGCCTGCTGCTACCTTTGTCGGTTTTGTCCGCTCTGCCGTGAATCGCCTTGTTAAGCCGGGGCGAGCAGGGCGTCGGTACGGTCAGTTCGCGGGGGGACGACGTGGGGTTTGGTCTTCGGCAGTGCGTGGTGGTGTTCGTTGCGCTCGCGCTCGTGGTGACGGGGGCGGCTCCGCCCGCGAGCGCCCAGCAGGAGGTGACGAGCGGCAAGGGCCCGGTGGGTTGGGATAGCTACCGGCGACTGGACCGCTTGCCCGAGCGGACGCCGGACGCGGCGACAAGACAGTTTTCCAGCTTCGACCGTACCGGTGGCAACGACGACGGCTTCCACGGCACCTACTCGTGCCTCCGTCGGACGCCGAGCGGTTGCGTCCTCGCTGAGCACGGGGGCCCGGGGGAGATCTCTTCGATCTGGTCCACACGCGAGGACGGAGTCAGGGCCGGCGACGTCGAAGCCACCGGCAGGTTACGGATCGTACTCGACGGGCAGCCGGTGATCGACGCGCCGCTGTCCGACGTGGTGGCCGGCCGGATCGGACCGCCGTTCGTCTTCCCACTCGTGGCCGACGCCGACGAGAGCTCGGGCGGTGTCTACATCAAGGTCCCGATGCCGTTCCGCCAGTCCATGCTCGTCGAGACGGAACACAACCCGTTCTTCTACCACGTCACCTACCGCGTCTTCGCTGACGCGGAAGGTTTCGAGACCTTTGATCCCACTGACCCGGCGCTCGACGTGATCGCGCTGCTGCGCGCCCCCGGTGTCCGGGATCCCAAGCCGCCCCAGGCTGCCCTGACCATCCCACGAGCCTTCTCGCTGTCGCCGGGGCAGGCGACGGTACTGGGGCAGGTTCAAGGCCCCGGCATGATCACCGCGCTGCGCCTGCTGCTCCCACAGATCGTGGGGCCGACCCCCTCGCCACGTCTCACGGTAAACGGGCTTCCCAGAGGTCCGGCCGGTTCTGGAGAAATCCCCATCGCGGTCGATCCACGCAACGAAGGCGTCCGAATTGCGCGTCGTGCTGACCCCCCTGCAGCAACCCAAGACGCTCCTGTCCTGGTCAACGGGACCACGCTGCGCTTCTCTGAGCCCCGGAGGGAGGCGGGTTCCGGGCAGGCGGTGCAACGACTGGAGATCCCTCCAGCCCTGTCTGCGGGCCGTGCCACGCTGACCCTGTCCAACGCCCTTCTCACACCCGGCGTCACTTATGTCGTCGAGTCCCTGGTCGCGGGGAGGATGAAGCGGAGCGACACGACCCGGGTCGAGGCGGCCACTGCGACCCCGGTCCTGCCTGTCCCGGTCGTGCCTGTCCCGGTCCTGCCTGTCCCGGAATCGGCCGTGGCCGAATCCGACGCCGTACTGCGGGGGACGCGGCTTCGCATCACCTTCGATGGGCGGCGTACCGTCGACGCGCCCATCGGAGAGTTCTTCGGCTCGGGGCTCGGCGAATACCCGGTCTCAGCGCTGCTCTTCGCCCTCGATCCCCATGGCTGGTACTCGGCGTGGTGGCCCATGCCCTTTGCGGACGGCGCCACGATCGAACTCGTCAACGACTCGAACGTGGCGATCGACCTGGGCTGGGCTGAGGTGACCTCCGCACGGGACGCGCGCTGGGCTCAGCGGCTCCGAGACGGCACAGCCGGCTACTTCCACGCCAGCGCACGACGCGGTCCCACCACACCCGGAAACGATTGGGTGTTCCTCGACACGGCCGGAGCGGGCAAGTTTGTCGGAGTCTCCCACACCATGGAGGGGGCCATCGCCTCACTCCTCATCCCCGGACGTGGGTACCTGGAGGGTGACGAGCGCGCCTACGTGGACGGCTCTCCCGGTCCTGCTATCCACGGCACCGGCACCGAGGACTTCTACGAAGGCGGCTACTACTTCGACCGCGGTCCCTTCTCCAACTTCGCCAACGGCCATGCAGCGCACGAGGCCAACCGCCACGGCTGCGCCTTCGAGTGCGACGCCGCCTATCGCCTCATGATCGCCGACGCCGTTCCCTTCCGCACGGGGCTGCGTTTCGGAATCGAGCATGGAGGCGTCAACGAGTGGCCCGCGACCTACGGTTCGACCGCGTTCTGGTACTGACGCCAGCGGCCCGATCGAGTTCATGACGGGTTCAAACTTCCGTCATCTGTTCGAAACGCCCGGCTCATACCGTTTTCCCATCGAACGGGAGGATCTCGTGGGTCGAGGCCGACGCGTGCCCTTCTCGGCCCCTCTGTTCACGTCCTCCCAGCGGACCGGGCCGGGGACATCGGGTGGTGCCCTCCAGGAGCACCGGCTGCGTCGCCGAGCGGCCCGATTCCCGGCCACGCTCGTGCCCGTGTTCGGAGGTCGGGATCTGCGGATCCACCGCTGCGGAACGCCACGCGTACCCCGGTTGGCGTGGTGGCATGGGGCCCCACCCTCGGACGCGCACCAGAGCGGACGCGCACATCCTGAGGCCGGCAGCTGGACGGGAACGGGGCCTCGCAGCTGGGGATCGGGCCGGCGCGGCTGTCCCTGAGCCAACCACTGTCGTCCGACCACCACCCGAACGCGGGCGGGGACGGCCGCGGCACGCCGGGGCCCGGTCATCGCCGTCCACACGCGTCTTGTCGCTTACGATCGTGGCATGTTGGCACCCTCTGGGCTGGATTACCTCGAACACCTCACCGAGGACGACCTCCTGCTCCTCGCGAGAGCCGCTCGACTGGACCCGACGAATCCCCTGCGAGCGGTGACGCGCCTGCGCCGCGACCCTCCCCTGCTCGAAAGGGTGCTGGCACACCCGGACACCATCCAAGCCGTGCTCGGCGAGCGTGACGAGGCCGACCCGCTTCTCGGCGTGTCACCCTTTCTGCTCTTCACCGTGGCGGTGAACCGCGCTTTGGACGATCTTGGGAGGGTCCGGTTCGTACCGGAGTGGGCGGGACCGCGCCAACGCCTTCCCGTGCTCGGCACGGATGCCCTGCTCGGCTTTCTCGCTGATCCCGCTCGGCGCTTCTTCCTGGCAGAGTTGCTCGCTTCCTACACACACGTCGCCAGCGGCAGCCTCTGGACGCGAACGCGCCGGGGCTGGCATCGACAGCGTTACAGCGAACTCGACCTGGTGAGAATGGCCGCTCTGTTCGAGGTGTTGCCACGCCAGGAGCACGCTGGGCTGTACCGCAGGCTCGGTGACCTGGCCTTGTTCCTCGCCGGCGTCTTCCCTGATCACACTGCGAGCCGCCGCTTCGCACCCATCGAGGTGGAGCGGCTATCGCGGGCGCTCGACACCGTGGGTCGTCAGGACCTTGCCGAGCTACTCGCAATCCGCGGCGGTATCGGGCTGCTCGAGCAGCTCGGCCAGCGCTGGTACGGACTCGCCGTGCGCTCTTCGACGGCTCCTCAGACCCGAAGCACCCGGCTCGTCGCCGATGTCGCCGAACGCTTCTCGGAGGCTCGTCGGGTCTTGAACTATCTGACTGACCACCACTTGTTCCCCTTCTGCACGCGCTGGTTCCCCAACCCGCAGAGCTGAGCTGGCGGTTGCGTGAGCCCGTCACGGCCGGACCCGCCGCGTGCAGTTGAGGAGATCAGGCGGCCGGGTCCGCCAACGCGTCGGCGAGGGCCTCCAGGAAAGCGTCGTCCTCGGAGCGCGTTCCGACGGTCACGCGTAGACAGCCACTAAGCCGCGGCTGGCGGGAGAAGTCGCGTACGAGCACACCCCGGTCGAGCAGCCGTTGGAACAGGTCGGGGACCCGCGTGCGCACGAGAATGAAGTTTGCCGCTGACGGGTACGCCTGCACACCTTCCATGCTGGCCAGGACCTCGGCGACCCGCTCCCGCTCGGCCACGACCCGAGGAATGTGACTCAGCATGGTGGGGGCGAGGTCGAGTGCGCATTCGGCTGCGAGCTGTTTCAGGGTGTCGACGTGATAGGGCAGACGAACCCGAAGCAGGTCGTCGACGACCCAGTCATGAGCGAGCAGGTAGCCGAGGCGCAGCCCGGCAAGCCGGTAGGCCTTCGAGAACGTGCGGGTCACGACGAGTCGGGGCAGGGTGTCCAGCAGCGGCCGAACCGAGGGCGCGCCGAACTCGACGTACGCCTCATCGACGACGACAAGGGCTCGGCTCCCATCGTGCAGAGCCCGTACCGCGTCCAACCCGACCGCCATGCCGGTCGGGTTGTTGGGATGGGCGAGCATGACGAGGTCGGGGTCGTGGGCGGTGACCGCATCCCAAGCCAGGCTGGAGGTGAGAACGAAGTCGTCGGGCAACTCGACGGTGACAACTTCGGTGAGGGTGGTCCTGGCGAGCAGGGGGTACATGGAGTAACCGGGTCGGAAGAGCAGCGTGCGCCGACCGGGCCCTCCGTACGCTTGGAGGAGCTGCAGCAGAACCTCGTTGGAACCGTTGGCTGCCCAGGTCCGCTCAGGCGTCAGGCCTTCCAGCACAGCTAGGCGCTGGCGCAGCGAGCTCACCTCCCGATCCGGATACCGGTGCAGATCGAGGTTGGCCAACCGTGACCGCAGCGCCGCCTCGAACTGCGCAGGGGGAGGCTCGGGGGTCTCGTTCGTGTTCAGGCGCACGGGCACGTCCAGCTGGGGGGCCCCGTACGGCTCGAGGGCGAGCAGGTCGTCGCGTACGGGGACGCGCTGATCGGTGGACCCCGAGTGGCCGTGCCAGGTCCTCATCGTGACCCCTCGAGCCGGATCTCTACGGCGCGCGCATGGGCCGGCAGGTCTTCGGCCGCCGCCAGCCTGCGTACGACAGGAGCGAGGTCGTCGAGAGCTTCCTCGTCGTATTCGATCCAGTTCACCGGCACGAGGAAGTCGCTCGTCGACAGTCCGCCGGTGAAGCGTGCCGTGCCCGACGTGGGCAGGGTGTGGTTCGGCCCGGCGGCATAGTCGCCGAGCGAAACCGGGGAGGCGGAGCCGACGAAAACCGCTCCCGCGAACCTCACGCGGTCGGCGACCCCTGCGGCGTCGGCGGTCTGCACCTCGAGATGCTCGGGTGCGAAGTCGTTACAGACCTCGAGGGCATGGTCGAGGTCGTCGACGAGCACGACGGCGCCCTGGCCTGCGAGAGCGGCTGACACCCGCTCACGGTGACGCGTCGCGGCAACCTCCGTGTCGACGGCGTCCTGGACGCCCTCGACCAGGGTCTCTTCCGCGGTCACAAGTATGCAGGTCGCCAGCTCGTCATGTTCAGCCTGCGCCACGAGGTCCGCGGCGATGATCCGCGGATCCGCGGTGCTGTCGGCGATGATGGCCACCTCGGTGGGTCCGGCGGCTGCGTCGATGCCGCAACGTCCCTCGGACTGTACGAGCTGCTTGGCGAGCGTGACGTAGAGGTTGCCCGGACCGACGATCTTGTCACATCGAGGCACCGATTCTGTGCCGTACGCCATAGCCGCGATGGCTTGTGCTCCTCCGATGCGAATGACCCGCTCGACGTCGAGGAGGGCTGCTGCGGCGAGGATGGTCCGGTTCGGCCAGCCACCGCCTCCGGTCGGCGGGGTGCAGAGGACTATCTCCTCGACGCCGGCCACATGGGCGGGAACGATCGTCATGAGAACGGTCGAGGGATAGGCGGCAAGGCCGCCGGGGACGTAGACCCCGACCCGTCGAAGCGGACGAAAACGTTGCCCGAGACGGGCTCCCCCGTGCTCGGCGGTCCAGTCCGACGGACGGGCTTGCTCGTGGAACCAGCGCACCTGCGCGGCGGCTCGCTCGAGCGCCGCCCGCAGTTCGCCGTCCAGCGTGCCGAGCGCAGAGTCGAGTACGTCCGCAGGGACGGCCAGACCGTCGAGTTCTACGCCATCGAACCGGGCGGTCAGCGTCCGCAACGCAGGGTCGCCCTGTTCCCGGACGGTCCCGAGAATCTGGGTGACCTCCGCCCGGGCCGCGCTGAGGTCGACGCGGGGACGTGGCAGCCGCTCGGTCGGGTCGTGGCGATCGCCTCGCAGGTCGAGCACGCGCAGAAGGGGCATACACTCTCGAGGGCGCTGAGGGGCCG
>JALZEO010000270.1 GCA_030862025.1 Actinomycetota bacterium
CCCCTGAACCTCCCACACGTCGGGACGATCGCTGTCGTACAGGCGCAGCGCGACGTTGCCCACCAGTTCCTGCCGCAGACGGTTCTCGAGCACGCGTGCGGTCAGCTTGTCGCCGTCCTGGCCCGCGAGCGGGGAGGTGTTCACGCCGATGGTGAGCGACAGACTGGGCTCATCGACGGTCAAGCGGGGTAGGGGCCGCGGGTCCTCCGGATCGGCCAGCGTGTCGCCGATCATGATCTCCTCGATGCCGGTCACGGCGATGAGGTCACCCGGACCTGCTTCGGGGACCGGTACACGTTCGAGGTTGCGGGTCATCAGCAGCTCGCCGATCTTGACCGGCTGGATGGTCCCGTCGGATCGGCACCAGGCCACCTGCTGGCCCCGCTGCATGCGGCCATTGACCATCCGGCACAGCGCGAGCCTGCCGACATAGGGGTCGGCGTCGAGGTTGGTCACGAGCGCCTGCAGCGGCTGGTCGGGCGAGTACTCCGGTGGAGGGATCGTGGCCAGGATCGCCTGGAACAGTGGTCCGAGGTCAGTCCCCTGGGCCGCGACGTCGTGGGTGGCCATGCCGGACCTGGCGTTGGTGTAGAGGACAGGAACGTCGACCTGTTCGTCGTGGGCGCCGAGGTCGATCATGAGGTCGAATACTTCGTCGACCACTTCGCCGGGGCGGGCGTCGTGCCGGTCGATCTTGTTGATCACGACCAGCACGGGCAGCCGTGCCTCGAGGGCTTTGCGCAGCACGAACCTCGTCTGGGGCAGAGGCCCCTCGGACGCGTCGACGAGCAGCAACGCCCCGTCGACCATCGCCAGCGCCCGCTCGACCTCGCCCCCGAAGTCGGCGTGACCGGGCGTGTCGACCACGTTGATGGTCACCCCGTCGATCGTCACCGCCGCGTTCTTGGCGAGGATCGTGATGCCCTTCTCGCGCTCGAGGTCGCCCGAGTCCATGACGCGCTCGGCGACGTCCTGGTTGGCGCGGAAGGCACCCGACTGCCACAGCATGCCGTCGACCAACGTCGTCTTTCCATGGTCGACGTGGGCGATGATCGCCACGTTTCGCAGGTCCTCGCGGGTCGCCACGACGCGCCTCGGGGAAGGGGACAGGAACGACACCAAGGTACGGCCGCAGGCGGCGCATGCACGAGCCGCCCACCGGGCCACAGCAGGAGCGGTACCGTCCCCTGACCCATGTCGAACATCGCCCCACTCGTCGAGGCCCGGGACCTGACCAAGCGGTTCGGGGACTTTGTCGCAGTTGACGCGATCTCCTTCGAGATCCGTCCTGGCGAGGCTTTCGGCTTCCTCGGCCCCAATGGAGCGGGCAAGACCTCCACGATGCGGATGATCGGGTGTGTTTCGCCGGTCACGGCAGGACACCTGCGCGTCCTCGGTCTTGATCCGGCCGCCGATGCCCAGGAGATCAAGTCACGGCTCGGGGTGGTGCCGCAGGAGAACACCCTCGACCTGGAGCTGACCGTATTCGAGAACCTGATCGTGTACGGGCGCTTCTTCGGTCTCCCTATGGCGACGATCCGCGACCGGGCCGAGGAATTGCTGCGGTTCGTGGAGCTGTGGGACCGCCGCGACTCACAGGTCGAGTCGCTCTCCGGAGGGATGAAGCGGCGCCTCACGATCGCCCGCGCGCTGGTCAGCGACCCGGAGCTGCTCCTGCTCGACGAGCCGACCACCGGTCTGGACCCGCAGGCGCGCCATCTGCTGTGGGACCGGCTGTACCGCCTCAAGCAGCGTGGTGTCACGCTCGTGCTGACGACCCATTACATGGACGAGGCCGAGCAGCTGTGCGATCGGCTGGTCGTGATGGACAACGCCGACATCGTGGTGGAGGGCTCGCCGCGAGAGCTCATCGCTCGGTACTCGACCCGCGAGGTGGTTGAGCTGCGGTTCGGGCCGGAGGGACCCGACGGCCAGGCCGAACGGCTTGGCGGCACGGCAGCCAGGATCGAGGTGCTGACCGACCGGGTGCTGCTCTATACCGATGACGCTGACGGAACGACCGACGCCGTCCACGCACGGGGGCTCGAACCAGCGAGCGTGCTCGTGCGGCGTAGCACGCTCGAGGACGTGTTCCTGCAGCTCACCGGCCGGACCCTGGTCGAATGATGACCCGCCGCGCCGCCATCCAGGTCGTGCCCCTGCGTGTCGTCGAGAGCAACCTGCGACGTTGGCGACGCACGTGGCACGGCAGTGCGTTCTCGTCGTTTGTCTCCCCGGCGCTCTTCCTCGCCGCGATGGGGCTGGGCCTCGGGTCGCTTGTCGACCGGGGCGGGCCCGCGGGTGAGCTCGGCGGCGTCAGCTACATGGCGTTCGTCGGCTCGGGGTTGCTGGCGGCTACGACGTTCCAGAACGCCGCGGGTGAGTCGGCCTGGCCCGTGCGACTCGGGATCAAGTGGGGGCGGGGCTACCACGCGATGATCGCGACACCGGTTCAGGTGCGCGACATCGTGCTTGGTCAACTCGTCTCCGTGGCCATCCGCCTCATGGTCAGTGCGGTCATCTTCGCCGTCGTCATGACCCTGTTCGGGGTGGCGGGCGCAGGACGATCGATGCTGGCGGTCCTGCCGGCGGTCGTTACCGGCATGGCGATCTCACCGCCGGTTGTGGCCTACACAAGCTGGATCGAGGACGACGAGGCAATGGCCTACCTGTTCCGGTTCGGGATCGTCCCCGTCTTCCTGCTGTCCGGAGCGTTCTTCCCCATCACCGAGCTCCCCGGCTGGCTGCAACCCGTGGCCTTGGCCACTCCGCTGTGGCACGGCGTCGAGCTGACCCGGTGGGTCGCCCTGGGGATGGCCCCGGGGGCGCCGGTGCTGCTCCACGTCGGCTACCTCGCCGTCTGGGGTGTGGCCGGCACCCTGCTCGCCGTGCGCCTGCTACGGCGCAAGCTGACGCCGTGAGCGCCGCTCTGCAGGAGCGGCGCGAGAGGAGCTGTCTTAGGTCTCCTGAGACAGCGACGGAAAGGCTTCCGTGAACGTAGTGGAGGTAGCGCGGCTGCTGCCGCTCGGTCTGGTCAGGGCCGAACGTGGCCGCCACATGGTCGAACGCAACTTGCTCGTCTATCGCCGCAGTTGGGTCGTGCTCGTATCGGGGGCGTTGGAACCGTTGTTCTACCTGTTCGCGGTGGGTATCGGGGTTGGAGGTCTGGTAGGGGAGATGACGGGACCGGGTGGTGAGCCCGTCTCGTACGCGGCGTTCATAGCGCCGGCCCTG
>JALZEO010000272.1 GCA_030862025.1 Actinomycetota bacterium
ATTCCAGGCCAGGCAGGCGAGATCCCCGTAGAACCGCACGCTCGCGTGCTTGCTTCCCATGTGAGGAACGAGGATACGTCCGGACCGGACCGTGCGGTACAAACAACGGTCGAACTTTGCGGGACTCGACCGACCAGACCGAGGAACAGCATGATCAGCGAGCGCGTCCATGACCTGTCGCTGGCGCTATGGACCGGCGGCATCGTCGCAATCGACCTAGTCGAGACGCCAGCCCGGTTCCGAGCACCAGGGCTGGACCGCAATCAGGTGGGGGCCGTCGGACGGGTCGTCTTCCGAGCCTTCAACCGCTACGAGCTGGTGCTCGCCGCCCTGTCACTGGCCACCCTTTCCGGCTCCGGTCAACGGCGCAAGGCAGCGGTTGCCGCGATGACGTCGGCTGCCCTTGTCCAGTACCTCTGGGTCCGCCCCCGTATGCAGGAACTTGGAGAGCAGCTCGACTTCGAAGTGGACGAGCGCACCGATCCCGACTACGCAGCCTTTCACCGGCTCCACAACATCTACGTCGCCCTCGATGCCGGCAAGCTCGCGCTGGGCCTCGTCACCGTGCTGCGGAGCACGGAGAGCACTCGGGAGAGAACCCGCGAGGGCTGACATGGTGAACCCGTCCCGGGGGAGGTGCCAGCATGTTGCGGCGATCATCCCGATCTGGACGAGCGTTGAAGGATGGCAATCTTCGGGTTTCGCCCTGGCCATGGTCGTTCGCCAACCTGCCGGACGCTGTGATCGCTACACCTGAAGTACCGGTCGAAAGGGGACGTGGTGGCTGAGCAGGAGCGGACGTCGCGCACGGAGCAGCCGTGGGCGCGGGCGATGGATGACTTCCAGGGCGCGATGCAGCAACTGGTCGACGAGACCGTGCGCTGGCAACAGAACCTGATGGAGATGTGGCTGCAGATGCAGCAGCAGTTCACGCGCATGTGGACGCTGACTCAGGAGCAGGCCTCGCAGCAGGCGGCTCAGGCCGGCGAGCAGGCGGGGGCGGCTGGACAGCAGACCGCGGAGGCTGGACGGGAAAGCGCCGAGTCAGGCCAGCAGGAGGCGCAGGCGCAGCGCGAGGAACGCTAGGGGCCTGACCAGTAAGTAGCTCGGCGGACGCGACGCCGTCCTGCCTCCACCGCACGTGGCAATCTCCCTGTGCGCACGCGTAGCGCGCCAGCCTGGCCACGGGCGCCCAGCCACCCGCTATCGTTCACCCCAACACGGGGTGACCTAGCTCATCCGGAGAGTAACGGCAGGGCGCCCGCCGACTGAAGGTCAACGAGGCTATGGCCGGCCCGGATGACCGCTAGGAAAGCGGGGACGAGGAGGTCGAGGGTCGACGTGACGCGCTACGTCTGCATCCACGGTCACTTCTACCAGCCCCCCCGCGAGAACCCGTGGCTCGAGGCGGTCGAGTCGCAGGACACGGCCTACCCCTACCACGACTGGAACGAGCGCATCACCGCCGAGTGCTACGCGCCGAACGCCGCCTCACGCATCCTCGACGAGCGCGGCCGCATCGTTGCGATCACGAACAACTACGCCCGCATCAGCTTCGATGCTGGACCAACATTGCTGGCATGGATGGCCAGGAAGGCCCCCGAAGTCTATGCCGGCATCCTCGAGGCCGACCGCGCGAGCCAGAAACGCTTCTCTGGGCACGGCTCGGCGATCGCTCAGGCCTACAACCACACCATCCTTCCTCTGGCTAGTAGCCGCGATCGCCGTACCCAGGTCGTGTGGGGCATCGCCGACTTCGTCCATCACTTCCAACGGCAGCCCGAGGGCATGTGGTTGCCAGAGACGGCCGTGGACGTCGAAACGCTCGAGCTCCTCGCTGAGCACGGCATCCGCTACACCATCCTCGCCCCCCACCAGGCACGACGAGTGCGACGTAAGGGGGCGGCAGCATGGCAGGACGTCGACTCCAACCGGCTCGACACGTCAAGGGCCTATCAAGTGACGCTGCCCTCGGGTCGCGAGGTCGCGGTGTTCTTCTACGACGGGCCGACCTCGAGGGCCGTGGCCTTCGAGGGGCTGCTGAGGGACGGTGGCGGCTTCGCCGCTCGCCTCGTCGCCAAGCTCGATCGTGCCCGCACCGAGCCCCAGCTGGTCCACATCGCCACCGATGGTGAGAGCTACGGCCACCACCATCGCCACGGCGAGATGGCTCTCGCCTTCGCTCTTCAGACCCTCGAGGCGTCACCCGACGTTCGCCTGACCAACTACGGCGAGTTCCTCGAACGCCACCCCCCCACCTACGAGGCCGAGATTGTCGCAGGAACGTCGTGGAGCTGTGTCCACGGAGTCGAGCGCTGGCGCTCCGACTGCGGCTGCGCCGATGGAGGCCACCCAGATTGGAACCAGAGCTGGCGAGAACCGCTACGCAGCGCACTGGACTGGCTCCGCGACGAGCTTGCCCCCCGCTACGAGCGCCTCGCCAGCCGTTACCTCGAGGACCCCTGGGCGGCGCGTGACGCCTACATCGACGTCATTCTCGATCGCACATCCGCGACCACCGAACACTTTCTCGCTCGTCACGCCCGGCGCAAGCTCGACGCGGACGAGCAGGTACGGGTCTGGGAGCTCCTCGAGCTTCAGCGGCATGCCCTGCTCTTCTACACCTCCTGTGGCTGGTTCTTCGACGACCTCAACCGCATTGAAACCATCCAGATCCTGCGCTACGCGGGACGTGCGCTCCAACTCGCGGCCCAACTCTTCGGCACCGACCTCGAACCGGCCTTTCTCGTTCACCTCGCCACAGCCCGAAGCAACGACCCCGAGCACGGCGATGGTCACGATGTCTATGAG